>JACRGX010000068.1 GCA_016212185.1 Nitrospirota bacterium | reverse complement strand
GCCGCGCCTGAGGAAATGCCTGCAAGAATGCCTTCTTTCACGGCAAGCTGTCTTGTCATATCAGCCGCATCTGCATTGGCAACGGTAATTATTTCATCATAAATTTTTGTATTTAAAACCCCAGGATAAAAACCCGCGCCTATGCCCGCAATCTCATGCGGGCCCGGACTTCCTCCTGAGAGCACCGGCGAGCCGGCAGGTTCAACTGCCGCAATCCATATGCCGGAATTTTTGCTTTTCAGCACTTCGCCGACGCCTGTAATAGTGCCGCCGGTGCCGACTCCGGCGACAAACCCGCCTATTTCATCGCTGAGGGCGTCAAGGATTTCAATAGCGGTTGTCTGCCTGTGAATTTCAGGATTTGCCGGGTTTTCAAACTGCATCGGCATAAAATATTCCGGATTATTTTTCAGTATTATCTCTGCCTCTTCCACAGCGCCCATCATCCCTTTGTCCCGGGCCGTCAGGATCATCTCTGCCCCGAAGGCCTTAAATATCTGCCTTCTTTCCATGGACATGGTCTCAGGCATAGTAAGTATGCATCTATATTTTTTTACGGCAGCCACCATTGCCAGCCCGATTCCCGTATTGCCGCTTGTAGGTTCAATGATTGTTCCGCCGGGTTTTAACTGCCCGTTTTTTTCAGCCGTCTCTATCATAGAAAGGGCAATCCTGTCCTTGACAGAGCCGCCGGGGTTAAAGCCTTCCAGTTTGGCCCATATCTCTGCGCCTCCGGATTCAGGTATGCGGTTAAGCCTGACAACAGGGGTATTCCCTATGAGATTTAAAATATTTCCATGAGGTTTCATAGGGGGATTATACCACAGGAATTGAAAAAAACTGTTATAATAAAACATATGGGAATTTTAAGTCAGCTCAGATGGCAGGATATCCTTGATATTTTTCTTGTAACAATTATAGTTTACCGCGTGCTTTTGATAATCAAGGGCACAAAAGCCGCCCAGATGCTTATAGGCCTCGGCGTGCTGCTTCTGGCTTTTTTATTTTCCGGCTACACAGGGCTGTATACAGTGGACTGGCTTATTCAGAGCCTTTGGGCACAGATGGTTCTGGCGATAGTAATCCTGTTCCAGCCGGAGATCAGAAGGGCTTTGGCGCAGATGGGCAAGGCGCGTTTTCTGTCTTCGCTAACACCTGCCGAGGAGCTTAGGTCTCTTGAGGAAATCGTAAGGGCGTCGGTTGCGCTTGCAAACAGGAAAATAGGCGCCCTGATGGTGATAGAAAGGGAAACAAGTTTAAAAGATTTTATTGAGATAGGCGTGCAGTTAGATGCAAAGATTGCCAAGGAATTGCTTTTAAGTATTTTTCACCCCACGTCTCCTGTTCATGACGGAGCTGTGGTTATCAGCGGCAACCGCATTGTTGCGGCAGGTTGTTTTTTGCCGCTGACGCTCAGTGCAGAGCTTTCCAAATCTCTGGGCACAAGGCATAGGGCAGGTATAGGCTTAACAGAGGAGACGGACGCCGTTGCCATAATAGTTTCCGAGGAAACCGGCACTATTGCCATATCAATTGGAGGAAATATAAGGAAGAACGTGGATATGGGGTCGCTCAGGGAATTTCTTACTGAAATTTTTGTGTCGCCGAAGGACAAAAAAAATGAAAAATAAAATTAGTTTTATAACGGCAAATCCCCTTTTGAAGCTGATTTCATTTGCATTGGCGGTTGCGCTCTGGTTTTTTGTTGTCTCAAAAGGGCGTTCCGGGATTATTATGGATGTTCCCTTAGGTTTCAAAAATTTACCTCCCGGACTGGAATTCGTAGAGACTGCCAAGACAGTAAGCCTTACGATAGAAGGGCAGGAGAGACTTTTAAAGAATTTGAAACAGGATAACATAAGCGTTGCCATAGACCTCAAAAACGCTAAAAAGGGAGAGACGAATTTTTTGATTGCGGGAGATGATATCCGCCTGCCCAAAAGCCTTGTTGTCACAAAAATTTCTCCGCAGAAAGTAAAATTAACGATTGAGGAGAAACTGAAGAAGAGTGTTCCGGTAAAACCCGTAATTACAGGCCTGCCGGCAGAGGGGTTTGCGGTTAAGAAAATAGAAGTGGAACCCAGGACTATTGAGATAGAAGGGCCGGTCAACAGCGTTGCAAAAGTCTATTCCGTTAAGACAGAGCCCGTGGATATTTCGGATGTTACCGAGGATTTTCATTATACTGTCTATTTAAACATAACCCGAAAAAACGTCAGGTCTGATGTTTCAGAGGTTAAAGTGAATATATATGTAAGGAGGATAAGGTAAAGATGAAGTGCCGGAAGGATGAAAAAATCAGGGGCAAAAAACTATTCGGGACAGACGGCATAAGAGGCAAGGCTAATTATCCTCCGATGACAGGCGAGATTGCATTTAAGGTCGGCAGGGCTGCGGCTTATGTCCTTAAGCAGAAACACGGCAGGGATATGATTCTTATCGGCAAGGATACAAGGCTTTCAGGTTATATGCTTGAGAGCGCGCTTACTTCGGGTATATGTTCAATGGGTGTAAATGTAGTCCTCGTAGGCCCCATGCCGACTCCGGGCATTGCCTTTGTGACGCGGAGTCTGAGGGTGGATGCGGGAATTGTAATCTCTGCATCCCATAACTCATATGACGATAATGGGATAAAGTTTTTTTCTTCTGACGGCTTTAAGCTTCCTGACAGCGTTGAGAAGGAGATAGAGGAAGCAGTGTTTTCAAATACGCTTGAAGATATCAGGCCCACAGGCGCAGGCATTGGCAAGGCGCACAGGGTGGACGATGCGGCGGGCAGATACATTGAATATGTCAAAGCCTCTTTCCCTAAGGGCAAGACGCTTGAAGGAATAAAGATTGTGGTTGATTGCGCCAACGGTTCAACGTACAAAATTACTCCCCCGGTGCTCAGGGAATTAGGCGCGCAGGTTATTGCAATTAATGACAAACCTGACGGATTGAATATTAATGCAGGGTGCGGTTCAACACATCCCGGGGCCATGCAGAAAGCGGTATTGGAAAATAATGCGGATATCGGCATTGCTCATGACGGAGACGGCGACAGGGTGATTTTCTGCGATGAAAAGGGCGAATTAGTTGACGGCGATAAGATAATGGGCATATGCGCCGTTGACATGCATAGAGAAGGTAGGCTCGGAGGGAATACGGTAGTGGCAACAGTTATGAGCAACTTAGGGTTTGAAAAGTTTTTAAATAAAAAAGGCATAGGCCTTATCAGAACTACTGTTGGAGACAGGTATGTTGTTGAGGCAATGCTCAAGGGGGGTTACAACCTCGGCGGTGAGCAGTCCGGACATATTATTTTCATGGATTACAATACTACAGGAGACGGTGCAATAACAGCGCTTCAGTTGCTTGCAATTATGTGCAAGAGCAGAAAAACTTTTTCCAAGCTTGCATCCGCCATTCCGATTTATCCGCAGATACTTATAAATGTACCGGTGATAAAACCCAGAAAGATTGAAGATTTCCCAAAGGTCGTAACTGCAATAAAAAAAGCCGAGAAACAGCTTGCCGGCGGAAGGATTCTGGTGAGGCCCTCGGGTACCGAGCCTAAGATACGGATAATGGCTGAGGGAGATGATATGAAGGAAATTACAGCGGTGGTTGAGGCGCTGGCTGAGGTCATAAAGACAAATATGGCGTGAAGATGCAACGGCATATATGCCCTCAAAACTTTAAGAAAGCAACAAGATTATTATCTGTCATGCTGCAAAAAATTTTAAGTATCTGCTTTTGAACTATCTTGCAAAAGGCAGCATGACTTCCAATGTGTTGCCCTTAAAGTTTTTCAAGCACATATGCCGTTGCTGTTATTAGTATAACTCTTCGTACGAAGGCTCTAATTCTTCCTCATACTCCGGCTCAACAATTCCCCTCTTTACCATTATGTTGTAAATAATTTTTGAGCGGTTTGCCACATATTGCGACTCTTTGACGGGGCTGTATTTTCTTGGATTCGGAAGCACTGATGCAAGAAGTGCCGCTTCTTCGGGATTCAGGTCCGATGCGGATTTTCCGTAATAATGAAGTGATGCGGCTTCTATGCCGAAGACCCCGTCACCCCATTCAGCAACATTAAGGTAAAGTTCAAGGATTCTTCTTTTGGAAAGTGTTTTTTCAATTCTCCATGTAAGAACAGCTTCTTTAATTTTTCTTGCTGGATTTTTAGACGGAGAGAGATAGAGATTTTTTGCAAGCTGCTGGCTTATGGTGCTTCCGCCGAATTTGAATTTTTTTTGCTTTATGTCTTTTTTAATTGCTTTTTCAATGGCCTCAAAGTCAAAGCCCTCGTGCCTCCAGAATTTATCGTCTTCTGCAATTAAGACGGCCTTTACAAGATATGATGATATGCGTGAAAACGAGACCCAGACCTGATTTATTTTTCTCTTCTTTCCTTTTTCCTGCCATTCTCTTTCACGATATTTCATGAAAGATGTTTTTGTGGGATTGTCTTTTTTAAGTTTTGAAACATCGGGGAAGAAGAGATAGTAAATTATACTTAGAAGCAGTAAGGCAATGAAAGTTATTGCAATAAATTTTAAGTTTTTCATTAATGAGAATTTTAAGGCATGCGGTTGTGTTAAATCAACATTTTGAAGAAAATAATGTATCATAGCAGAAAATATTAGATGTCTGTCATACTCCGGCTTGACCGGAGTATCCAGTACCTTTATGTCTGGTTCTCCCGACTTAGTCGGGGGACGGCGTCTGGATTCCCCGATTTAATCGGGGAACGACGTTAGAGGCTATTTTGAAAGTGATATTAGGTTTTAGCAAGTAAATTGGAGATTTTTAACACGGCAAAGAGCAAAATAGGATGATAAGTTTTGCATTGTCTTTTATGAGCGGTATCGCCGCCTTTAATTTTTTCCCTTTTTTCCCTTTTTTAATAACCGTATCCGGCATTGCTGCATGTGTTTTTTTATTTTTTTGGCGCCGTAAAGACACAAAAAATATTTTTTTCATAACCCTGATTTTTTTATTCGGCTGTCTTTACAGTTTTTTGCGGCAGGAAAAGGTTCCCGAAACAGCTTTGCCTGATAAAGAAGTATATCTTGCAGGCACGGTTGCCGATGTTCCTGAAGTTTCAGGTGATAAAATCAGATTTACAGTTGATAATGTGTATATCAGCGGGCAACATATTAACGGAAAAATAAGGCTTTCTGTTTTGCCTGGAATCCTTTATAAAGACGGATACACCGCCTTTGGCGACAGAATCAGGGCATTTACAAAATTAAGAGTGCCGGATGTTTTCCGCAACCCCGAAGTTTATTCGTATGATCCTGAAAAGTACGGGATTATTGCAGCCGGCTATGTAAAGCAAATGCAGGTAATCGGCAGTGATGCAGGTCTTTTGTCCCGGATTTATAAAATGCGCCAGTCGCTTGCACGGATAATAGACAACAGCCTTTCACCGGAGAATGCATCATTTCACAAGGCAATAATCTTAGGGCTTCAAAAAGGCATAACAAAGGAGATGAGAGACGCCTTTAATGCCACCGGCCTTGCACATTTGCTGAGTATTTCAGGAACCCATTTTGCATTGCTTGCCTTTATTTTTTTTACACTTGTCAAAACAGCCGCTAAATTTTTTCCAATAAGAATCCTGACGAAAATGACCTTGTATGCAACTCCTTCACAGACAGCCGTTACCCTGACCCTGCCGGTTTTAATTTTGTACGCCCTGATTTCAGGCGGCAGCACGCCTACGGTCCGTTCGCTGATAATGATTTCTATTTATATGCTTGCGCTTTTTCTCGGAAGGAAAGGGCAGTGGCTGAATTCGCTCGCCATAGCGGC
This sequence comes from Nitrospirota bacterium, assembly GCA_016212185.1. NCBI lineage: Bacteria > Pseudomonadati > Nitrospirota > Nitrospirota bacterium. Next base: position 34,732 of record JACRGX010000068.1, on the reverse strand, counting down.
GGCGGTTATCCTTATCTGGCAGCCGGACGCCCTTTTTGATCTGTCGTTTCAGCTTTCTTTTATTGCGGTACTGTCAACCGGCTGCACGCTTGAAATCGCAGGGCGCGGGAATACGGAGGATAATGCTGGGGAACCAGGGCATAGAGAGTTGGAATTAACCGCGGTCCGGAAGCTGTCAGAAAAAATAAAAATATCCCTGCTGATAACTATTGCGGCAATCATGGGTACGGCGCCGGTGGCCCTGTATTATTTTTATCAATTTCCGGTTATCTCTCCTGTTACAAACCTGTTAATTACCCCGTTTGTATGCTTTGTAGTTCTTCCCGCCGGGTTTTTTGCCGGATTTTTTGCATTGCTTTTTAATATGAATTCCCTGCCTGCAGGCTATCTGATAGAGGTCCTTACGGATTTTCCGTTGAACCTGACAAAAACCATTTCGCATATACCATTTTCCAGCCTGCATCTGCACAAACCTTCCGTGATAATTATTGCCATTTATTTTTTGTCACTGGCATTTTTTATTAAAGCAAAGTCAAAGTGGAAGTTATTGCCCCTTGTTCTGGTTTTTTGTTTCTATATGACATCTTCGTTCCTTCCTGCAGATAAGAATCTCAGGATTACATTTCTGGATGTCGGGCAGGGTGATGCGTCTTTCATAGAGTTTCCCGATGAAAGGGTTATGCTTGTGGACGGAGGCGCTGAGGATTATGATGCCGGCAGAAGGGTTATTGCTCCGTATCTATGGGCTAAAGGAATAAAGAAAATTGATTACATGGTGCTTAGCCACCCCCATCCGGACCATTACGGAGGGCTTACTTACCTGATGGATAATTTTAAGGTCAGCGAGGCGTGGCTGAACGGCAGGAGAATCCCGGGCGCCGGAAATTTTTTCCGGAAACTATCTGAGAAGGGTATTCCCTCACGCATCCTTAAAAGAGGGTATGTGCTTGAGGGCGGGGAGTTCAGTGTTTATGTGCTTCATCCATATGATGAATTTTATGCATCATCGTCAAGGGGCGATTTTTCCAATCAGAACAGTGATTCGCTTGTTTTAAAAATTGAATCGGGCGGCGTTGCTGCGCTTTTTACGGGTGATATAGAAGCTGAGGCAGAGGAAAATTTAATGCATTTAGGCAGACTGCTGAGGTGTGATATTATTAAAGCGCCCCATCACGGCAGCAGGACGTCAAGCTTTATGGGATTTATTGAGGCTGTAGACCCGCAAGTTATGGTTGTAAGCGTGGGCAAAAATAATCCGTTTAACCACCCTCACTCTGAGACGATTGATAAATACAGCAGGGCCGGTGCGCAGATCTTCAGGACAGACAAGGACGGCTCTGTTATTGTAACATTCAAGAACAAGGGATTTGAGGTAACGACATGGCAGGACAGCAGACTTAAAGAAGTTAAGAGTTTCAGTGATGAAATAAAAAATTTGAAGGTCTTGTTGTAATATTTTCAGCGCTCAAAAAATATCTTTAATCCCCACATTAGTCCCAGCCCTGAAAACATCGTCACAAGCTGTACCGGTATCTTTGAGCTTTCCCTTTCTTTATGCAGTTCAGGTATTAGGTCAGCGAGAGCGATATAGATGAATCCGCCGGCTATGCACGGAATTAAAAAAATCTTCAGCCATAGAATTTGACCAAAGAACAAATAAGCGATTATTGCTCCTGCCACAGAGGTGAGCGCCGACAAGAAATTATATAAAAGCGCCTTTGCCTTGCTGAAGCCTCCGTATATAAGAATCCCGAAATCGCCGACCTCCTGCGGTATTTCATGGGCTGCAACTGCAATAGTTGTTGCCATGCCAAGGTGCGTATCTGTCATGAATGATGTTGCTATTATTATCCCGTCCAGAAAATTATGCACCCCGTCGCCGATAAGGTTAAGATAGGTGAATGTATGCACATCGCATTTGTCTTTGTGACAGTGCCTCCAGTGCAGGAATTTCTCTATCACAAAAAAAATAATTATCCCGGAAAGGACATAAGTGAAAATCAGGGAGTCTTTTAACTCTATGGACTCAGGCAAAAGATGAAAAAATGCGCCTCCAAGTAGGCCTCCCACGGCAAAACTTACAAAGCGCTCCAGAAATTTTTCCGTGGCGCTGCCTTTCATCCCTATAAAAAATACCCCGATGAGGGAAATGAAACTTATTCCAATGGTTGAGAGTATGATAAGCCCAAACGTTGACATCAGAATAATCTTAGGGTTTTAGCAATGTTTCTGTCAATAAGCGCTAAATCTTTGGGCGTCTTAATTTTCCTAATAATGCCGTTTTAGGCTATAATATTACCCCGGTATGTTATCGACTTATTTTTTAAATCTTTCCCTGAACAAGAAGCTCATCCTGATGATGCTCTTCCTGAGTTTTATACTTTTTTCAGCACTGTGGGTGCTTTACTGGCAGTCGGAAAAGGCTTTGTTCAATCACCTTGCAAACGAGACTTCCGAACTGTCAAAGGCGATTCAGATCGGTGTGGAGGAGGTAACCGGCAGCGGCGTGGCAGATGAAACCAGACTTGCCGGTTATTTGAAACACCTTAATTCAAAAGGGATAAATGAGATTTCCATTATCAGCAATGCTGATGAGATAATCGCCAGCACTAATCCCACGAAGATCGGCTCATCCGTAAGTCCCAAAAAAAAAGAATTGATTATTAAGGCAGAGCTCGGCGAACCGGTTTCAAAGGAAGGAAAGGTCTATAATGTCATTGTACCGGTTATCGCAGGCGAGGCTCACTACGGATATATTCATTTAAAAATTAATGCAGAAGACGTCTCTAAGCTGCTTAAGCAGAATTTAATTAAGCGATTGTTGGTGTCGCTGCTGGTTTTCGGGATAGGGATTGGCATTGCCGTATTCCTATCGGTAAAATATACGAGGCCTATACAGGATGTGGTGGATGCCGCAAAAAAGGTGGCGTCAGGGAATTTGAACTTGAATCTTCCTGTTAACAGAAAGGACGAAATTGGCGACCTCACCGAAAGCTTTAATTTTATGGTCAGGAGGCTCAGGGAAAACAAGCGCCTTGAAGAAAGGCTGCGCGAGGCAGAGCATCTTTCAACCGTCGGGGAATTGTCAAGGAGCATTGCCCATGAAATACGAAACCCCCTGAATTTCATAAGTCTCAGCATTGACCACATAAGGGAAAAGTACAAGCCCGGTTTTGATAAAGGTGCGGATGACTTTGAATCACTTATGTCAAGCATTAAACATGAAATACACAGGCTTGACAAGCTCGTAACAAATTTTCTTGACTATGGAAGACCGCTAAAGCTGAATTTACAGAAGGTAGATTTTAACAGGATGCTGAACGAAACAGTGGAGATAGTTAAGGCAAAGGCGGACGCTGAAAGGGTCATGATAATCAAAGCCTATGATTTTGTATCTGACATTTTGGTGGATCCGGAACTTATGAAAACATGTATTCTAAACTTACTCATAAATTCCATTGAGGCAATGCCCGGCGGGGGTACGCTTACCATTAAAACTGAAAAAAATGACGGACAGTTTAATATCTCTGTAGGCGACACAGGCGCCGGAGTGTCAAAGGAAAATCTTTCCAAGGTTTTTGAGCCGTTTTTTACAACTAAGAGTGACGGACTTGGACTGGGCCTTGCCACAACAAAACGCATTGTAGAAGAACACGGCGGTAAAATAGATTTTGACAGCGGGGAAGGCAAGGGGAGCACTGTTACTATAAGCCTTAAACTGAGCTGACTGTTATAGTGAAGAGGAAAACAATCCAATGAATATTGTCCTTGTAGTTGATGATGAACCATTGCAGAGGAATATTCTTAAGACCATTCTTTCTGAAAATGGGTTTGAGACTTATACGGCGTTGTCAGGGGACGAAGCGCTGAAAATGATAAAAACCGTCGGCCCCGATGTCATTTTGACCGACCTCAAGATGAAGGGCATGGACGGCATAGAGCTTATGGATAAAATAAAGTCCCAAAGCCCAAATTCCGAAATAATTATTATGACTGCATTCGGCACGATAGCTTCAGTGGTGGAGGCAATGAAAAAAGGGGCATATGATTATCTCGCAAAACCACTTGACAGCAATGATGTTTTGCTGACTGTCAGACGCGCAATGGAGAGGGCAGACCTTCTAAGGAAGAATCAGGAACTTCAGCAGGCCTTGTATGACAGACTTACGATTGAGGGGATAGTGGGACATTCAAAGCTTATGGAAGATGTTGTTAATATCATCAAAAAGGTTTCATTCAGCCCTGCAACAGTTCTTGTTATCGGTGAGAGCGGCACAGGCAAGGAACTTGTCGCCAGGGCCATACATTATAACAGCCCCCGCAGTACAAAACCTTTTACTGCCATAAACTGCGCCGCCATACCGGAGAACCTTCTTGAGAGCGAATTGTTCGGCTATGAGCCCGGAGCCTTTACAGGTGCGATAGCGAAGAAAGCGGGCATCTTTGAAGCTACTAACGGAGGCACCCTTTTCCTTGATGAAGTCAGCGACCTGCCTGCAATGACGCAGGCAAAAATTCTCAGGGCCTTGCAGGAGAAGGAAATAAGGAGGCTTGGCGGCCGGGAGGCTATAAAGGCTGATGTCAGGATAATCGCAGCGACTAACAAAGATATAGAAAAGGAGATGAAGGAAGGCAGATTCAGGGAAGATCTATATTACAGGCTGAAGGTCGTGACTATAGAGCTTCCGCCGCTGCGGGAAAGGAAGGGAGATATACCTGAATTGGTTATTTATTTTCTTGAAAGATATAACAATGAATTCGGCAAGAGGGTAAAGGGATTGGATGACCCTGCGTTAAAGGCGCTTACGGAATACCACTGGCCCGGAAATATAAGGCAGCTTGAGTCTGTAATTGAAAGGGCGGTTCTTATGTGCGAAACAGGCATAATAAAATTAAAGGATATAAAGAGCGAACTGCGAACAATAGGTCAGCAGGGCGCTTTTGATATGGATATCCCTGACGAAGGGATTAACTTTGAAGAACTTGAAAAAGAACTTTTGAAAAAGGCGATGATAAGAAGCAATAATGTAGCGGCAAAGGCGGCACGGCTGCTTGGCATGAGTTATAAAACTTTTTGTTACAGACTGGATAAATTCGGCATTGCAAGTTCCCCAAAAGAGGGAAACATGTCCTGAAATAAGGATATATTGCCCTCTTTTTTTGTCCACAAGCCATTTCCCTTTTATTTTTTATAATTTTTTCAGCTGGTTCTGTGTTAATGTCAGATGGTATGGATTTTGCTTGCTATATAGCAAATTGAATAAAAATAAAACAATGAGAGGAGGTGAACAGAGAATGAAGAAAATAATTGCATTAGTTGCAGTGCTTCTTTTTGCATTTGCAATGACAACAGTTGCATTTGCAGCGGAAAAGGCAGCCCCTGCAGCTCCGGCAGCAGAGAAGAAAGAGGCGGCAAAGCCGGCAGAGAAAAAGGCTGAGGAGAAAAAAGCGCCTGCGAAGGTGCAGCAGCTTACCGGTGATGTGACAGCAGTTGACGCAAAGGCAGGCACTATTACTGTAAAAGGCAAAAAGGGTGATGTTACCGCTGCCGTAGACGCTAAGACAGCAGTAAAGGTCGGCGACAAGGTTACTGTAAAGTACACAGAAGTTGACGGCAAGAATGTTGCAAAGAGCGTAAAAGCCAGTGCAGCAGCAGCGCCGGCAAAGGCAGAGGAAAAGAAGGCAGAGCCTAAGAAGGCTGAGCCAGCAAAACCGGCAGAGCCGAAGAAATAAGTTTGGCTTGAAGGATATGAATAAGGCGCTGAGTTTTCAGCGCCTTATTTTTCAGGTAAACTTCAAAAAAGTTTTTAATCAGTTTTCTTGCATGCAGTCTCCATGATTTTTTGTTTCCCGTGGAATCAATGATTACATTAGGTCCGAGTGCATAAAGGTTTTTTGCGGTAAAAACGAGCGCCCTGTATACGTATTCTCTTTCTGCATCGGAATAACAAGGTTTGGGTGTAACGATTTTTCTGAGTTCATCCATCCTGAGTATGACGGCATCAGGGATTTTTTTCTTCAAAGCAATGGCAAGAGTGCTCTTTCCGCTTCCCGGCAGTCCTGTTATCCAGATGACCCACGGCATGTAATATTATACTAAAAAGGGTTAACTGAAAAGTTTTAAGAAGGCATAGATGCCTGAAAAGCTCTATGTGCAACACCTTAACCATGCCATTACACACGGTAAAAGCATAGACTATAAAAAATAGACTTGTATATTGTGTAATGGCATCTAATAGATATTGTTGCTTTGATAGAGTTTTGAAGGTATTTGTGCTTTCTTAAATACCTCTAAATTGCATATTGAGCAAAGGCATACATGCCCTCAAAACCTTTAGAAAGCAACGGGATTTTTAGATGCCATACTGCAAAGCGTTTAAAAGTTTTTTCTTGTAGAGTTTGGTCAGTTGAAAATTGCAGTATGGCATGATTCACGGTGTTGCACTAAAGCTTTTTCGGACACATATGCCTTTGCCTTGCATCTTATATCCTGAATTTTGTATCTTAAACAAGTCATGAGCTCAGAAAATCTTGATAGAAAACTGCCCGTAATTCAGGAGGCGGACCTTAACGGCAAGATAGTCCTTGTCCGTTTTGACCACAATGTCGTAAAAAAAGGCATTGTGAGGGACCCATATAGGATTGACAGGAGTTTTGGCACACTTTATAACATTGTAGAGCGCGGCGGCAGGCCTATACTCATGACCCATGTGGGCAGACCCCTTGATAAAAAGACCGGTCAGATAACATGCGACTCCGGAGATTCAGTAGAACCCATTGTTGAATACCTCAGGCAAAAACTCCACACGAAATTTTACATACCTAAATTTAACAACATAGACTCAGGGCAGGGGATAACAGGCATTGACACATCCATAAATCTGGCTGTAAAGAATCTCAGGGAAAGAAAAATCGGCGGTATATACCTGCCCAATACCCGGTGGTTTCGCGGGGAAGAAGACAAGGGCGCATTCAGGGAAAACTTCGCGCTTCAGCTTGCAGGGCTTGCGGATATTTATATTAATGACGCCTTTGGTTCATGGCAGGCGCATGCTACCACTTATGACATTACAAAGCACCTGCCGTCTTATGCTGGTTTTCTTATGCAGCAGGAGATTGAGAACCTGAGCCGTGTTATAAATCCTGAAAGACCGTTTGTCGCAGTTGTTGCAGGCGCAAAATATGACACAAAGATAGGACCTCTTCATGCGATATATGAGAAAGTTGATTTTCTGATTTTAGGAGGCGTTATTTATAACGCATACCTCTGCGCCAGATACGGGATATCCATTCAAGGCGTTTCTGACAAAGACATAGCGGCGGCAAAAGACCTTGTGAGCATGGACAAGGACAGGCAAAAAATTGTAGAACTTCCTTACATTGTTGAATCAGATACGCTTGAAGGGAAAATTGAAAGCAAGTACAGGACTATTGCCGTTAAGGATTTTAAAAAAGGCGATAAACATAGTTACATCCTTGATGTGGACCAGAGGTCATTTGAGGACAAAAGGGTGTCGGAAGTCATACTTAATGCAAAAACGATTTTTGTGAATGCAGTTATGGGCTTTACCCCGCATTTTACCGAAGGCTCTGAGGCGCTGGATAAGACAATTGACAAAAACGCCGTTGCATTAAAGATGTATGGCGGCGGTGACACCCTCCAGGAATTTAAAAGCCTCTGCCCCGGGCTTTACCTCTCTGTTTTGGACAACAGCCAGTATTACTTTTTTACCGGCGGAGGCACTGTGCTTACCGCCATTGAGCAGGGCAGTCCTTACGGGCTGAAGCCTGTTCAGGCGCTGATGGAGAATAAGGAAAAGTTCGGCGTGAGATAGAAAGCAGCATCTGCATCCAATCTGCATCCAATAGTTGACTTTAGATGGAATTGGGTGTATTATTATGTGTATGAGGAGGTGTATTAATGAGAACGAATATTGCAATTGATGATAAACTTATAAAAAAGGCGTTTCAATATTCTGATGCAAAAACTAAGAAAGGGTTAATAAATGAGGCGCTTAAAAAGTTTGTGGAAGACCACAGCAGGATGGATTTAAGAAGACTTAAAGGGAAAGTCCGCTTCATGGAAGATTACGACTATAAGGCATTAAGAAAAGGCAACTAACCGGTGGTCCTCGTAGATACCTCTGTATTAATAGATTATTTAAAAGGAACGCAAAACCACGCTGTAGAGAAACTGCAATTCATTCTTGATACCGGCATCCCTTTTGGCATTAACTCATACATCTATCAGGAACTGCTTCAGGGTACAAAGACAGAAAAGGAATTTAACGAGTTAAAGGCATATCTTGAAACTCAGGTGTTTTATGATTTAAAAGATAAAAAGATTTCTTTTACAGAGGCTGCAGAACTTTACTTTAAATGCAGAAAAAAAGGGTTTCAGGTCGGCGGCACTATTGACTGCCTTATTGCCCAGACTGCTATAGAAAATAACCTTTTGCTTTTGCATAATGATGAAGATTTTGAAAAGATAGCAAAGGTTGCAGGGCTGAAGTTTTATTAAGTAAATCTTATAATTTCAATTACTCCTCTTTAAAAATCAAGGGCTGTTAAATAGCATTGATTCTGTTTGATTGGAAACCGTATAAAAATGTTTTATAAAAAATAGTTATAGTACCTATAAAGTTTGTATAAAAAATGTCTTGACAAATCTTTTTATACAGTGTAATAACAATTACTTATCTTTTCCTGTTTCTTAACCAGTTAACACTGAATTTAATGAGGGATTTTTTTATCTCTTAAGGAGAAGTTTTCAATGCAGAAAACATTCTTTTCTGTAGCTTTCCTTTCAATGTTTTTGCTCTGTGTTTATATTCATAATTTAAAAATCATTACATGGAGGTAACCATTATGTTTAAAATCAGACAGAAGGCAATAATATTTTTTCTGTTTTTGGGTTTAAGTTGTTTAGGGATTGCTCAAATACATGCAGAGGATGTGAATCAATCAAAAGGTATTGATGGAGCACTATCTAATAGTGCTTCCATTTCTCAGGCAGAAGTGCTTGGTCCGGGCTGGTTTATGGGGACTGCTGAGCCTGTCAGTCCGGAAGATGCAGAGGCTTACTACAATTCAAAACAGTCAAGAGAAAACACTCTTGGAACAATGGGAATTGCCGCTTTCACTGCTTCTGCAGCGACTATAACTGATGGAATTGAGGAACTTGCGCGGGCGCTTCAATATGACCCCAAGTTGATATACGACTATGTTCATAATTACATTGATTACGTTCCTTACTTCGGCTCGCTCAAAGGGGCCACTTTGACATATCTAGATGGAAGCGGAAATGACTTTGACCAGACGTCATTGATGATAGCTTTGTTGAGGGAAAGCAGCAATTACAACACAAATATCGGAACGGTTCAATATGTTTACGGGACAATGACCATACCTAATTATTTTGGAGCTGACGATTATGATCTGCAGCACTGGCTTGGAGTAAGTGCAAGTTCAAGCGTCATTTCAAGGCTGCTGAGCAGCGGAGGCATTCCTGCAGCTGTTTATTATTTGGATACAACGATGGATCGAGTGTGGGTTAAGGCAGCAATCAACGGAACAGACTATATGTTTGACCCGTCATTCAAAAAATACGAAGAGACAGCGGGCATTAATCTGAAAACCGCAATGAACTATGACCGTAATGCGCTTCTGACAGCAGCCGGCGGTGAAACAGGGACTGATTATATTCGCAATCTAAATGACAGCGCCCTTCGCAGCAAGCTTGTTGAATATTCAACAAACCTGATAACCTCTCTTCGCGCAAATTATCCAAATTCAGAAATGTCCGGGATTATAGGGGGCAGGAATATCATTTCAGAGATCATTGAACAATATCCAACAGGTTTAAGATTTCCGTATTCGGTTACTGCATATTGGGACAATGTGCCGGACGCCTATGTTCATAAAGTTCATATCCAGCACGGACAGATAGATCAATTATTCTCAATCCATGATATAGCCGGGAAGAGGCTGGCGATTACGTATGATACTGGCGGTAGCGGGTCCAGCGCGCTAAATGTTTCTGGATCCAGTCAAGCTTTACCGAACACAGATCAAAAACTTCAAATTAATCTAAATTTCACAAAGTCAGAAAAAAGCATATCTAATCAGGTTATCAAAGTTGGTAATACCAATTTGACAGCTCGGTCAACAACCACATGGGACTTTGGCAGAATTAACAGTTATAGTTCAGTTACTTATAGCACTACATATTCAGTCCAAGCCGGCTATCCTACGGCAACATTCAATTCATGGCTTTCAAACAACGGCAGCGGCGCCTATTCGTGTACCCAGAATTGCGGAGTCCATAATGTTGGCCCCGGACAATCAATTACGACAAGCGTCACGTTTTCAGGTTCCGGCCAGAGTCGCGGGACAAAGACAGCCACACTCAATGTCAATATATCGGGCTCCGGATATACTCCATCTACCGATTACTATAACTGCACTGGTTTTAAGGCAGATGACCCTAATTTTTCACCGGGTTCTTATGGAATAGACTTTGGTCAGCGTTATCTGGACGATTTTGCTGACGGCACAGCCAAATTGAAGAATAATGGTTCTTATACTGTAACGATCAACGGGATGAGATGGACAGGTTCAGGCAGCGGTCAATTTCAGTTCTTGAGCGGCAGCGGGTCAGGAAGTCTTGGGGCGGGTCAGACTCGGGATATTAACATCCGTTATCTGGCCGGCGCTGTTGGAGTCCATAATGCGGACATTGAAATCGCGTTCTCCTATGACGGGATTACTTATGATTACCCCGGCGTCACGCTGCCGAATGTGGGAGAAACCATTTCTGCGCCGGCAGCCCAATTATGGCTTGATGACGAATTAATTACACAGGAGTCTCCGCCGGTTTCAGGAGCAGGGCTGGCAACAATGACATTGACGATTGATCATCCTTACAGCGCTGATTCAGGCGCTTACGGTGACCAAACATCAACATATAATCTGAAGCGCGGCTCATCTTATGTTGTTATTTCCGATTTCGGGGGCAGCAAAGACGCCCGGCTTTTGAAGAAACGCCAGAGAATTCTTGAAGACTACCGCACAAGCGGATTATCCGATTCTTCGCGCGAGGTATTGACAGAGACGCTCAATGTTATGGGACAGACATGGATGCAGCAGACTACCCTTTCGGACAACCTGCTTGCTCAGCTTTCCAATGTCATACAGATAAGGCATCATCGCTTCGGCATCATGGCTCAGGAGGAAGGCTATTATGTTGACGTCAAGACGCAGGTTGGCTCATATATCTCCAAAAACAATAATACCTCTGATGAAAACGCATGTTTCAAGGCAGGCAGTTTCCTTGGCAGCGCGCTGGAGCACGGCGTGCTTGAACAATTGCAGGGAGTAGACAGACCTGCTGCGTCAACCATTAAATTAATGAACATAGCCAATGGTAATGGAGACAAGATATTTCTTGCCGATTCCGGCAATTTCTCAACTATACAATCACAACTGACAGGCTACAGCGCTGAAGATATACAGGATTTTCAAAGCGCGGTCAATGACGGATTTACATTGATTCTTCCTGCAGACGGACAGTTAGCTCTACAGCAATGGAGTGGAAAAGGATACGTAAAATTCAAACAGGACGTTGATGGGAAAGCCGAGATGGGCATGATAATCGGTGGTGATTATTACGGAGGATATGGAGCGTATCCGTGGCAAACATGCATTTATTGCGTTCAAAATGAATTTGACTCAGAGTTGTTCTTTCCATCTCAGATACGTACCTCTCAATGCGGCGATCCTATTGATATGACTACAGGAGCGTATGTGCTTGACCATGAAGACCTTGCGCTCGGAGGCGCAGAGCCATTGGGTTTGCATTTCAAACGCTACTACAACAGCGACAACCATAACGAGAAAAGTAGTCTCGGCTATGGCTGGACACATAGTTATAACATCTATCTCAACATTCACAGCGACGTGGATGCCGGTCTTGCAATGCGACAACCTGTGGATGCAGTTGCTTCACTGGTAGCATCCGTTGTAACTCTCGATCTTATGAGTTCATCTATGCCTGCTGTCAAAGAATGGGCTACAGCGGTATTGGTCAATAAATGGTCCATGGATGAGCTTTTTGAAAACGCCGTATCGGTCCATTTGCAGGACAGGGTTTTGACTTATATCATGCTGCCGGATGGAAGCTTTAACTCCCCGCCGGGTGTTACCACGAAACTCACAAAACAGACAGGATTGTATCAATTGCAGGAGCGATTCGGCACAGTGATTGATTTTAATGCCAATAACAGGGTCAGTTCATGGACCGATGTTGACGGCAACTCCTTGACATTTACTTACAGCGGAAATAATTTGACTACAGTGACGGATGCAATTAATCGCACACTAACCCTGCAATATACAGGAGATAAACTTACTGCTGTTGCTGATTCTGCCGGCAGGACTGCGTCTTATGGATATGATCCCAATGACAATCTGAATACTTACACCGACCCTGAAAACAAAGCGTGGAGTTACGGATACAATACAGACCACAGGATAACAGGCCAGACAAATCCGTTGAGCATAACAACCGTCACCAATACCTATGACAGCCTCGGCAGAGTAAAACAGCAGGTGGAGCCCCGTCAGGGCGGGACGAGTACAACGCATAATTATTACTTCTCAGGCTTCAGAAATATTCGCGAAGAATCCGGGAATCAGACAATTTATTTCATTGACGACAAGAAGCGGACAGTCGGTGAACAGAATGCGCTTGGAAATTCAAAAACAACCCAATACGACGGGCAAAACCATGTGGTAGAGACGGTTGACGCGAAAGCAAATCCGTCATGGTTTTATTATGACGGCAATCATAATCTCATCGCAAGCATAAATGCGCTGGGTCTTATTACCGACTATAATTACGATGCCCAATTCAGGCTGACCGACACCGTTGATCACATATACCACGGGACTCATCTTGAGTATGACAGCGAACATCATCCGATATTGTCAAAGTTCGGCATTCGATATGATTCAAGTCTCAATCCCATAGACAGCGGACTGTATCAGAACAGTTCCACTTATTATGCTAACGGCTTGAAGAATACGGTAACAGACGGGCGCGCAACAATGACTACATTGACTTACGACAGTTACGGAAATCCTGACACCATAAAAGTCGGTAGCCATCCGGCAATAGATTATTCGTATGATTCGATAGGAAGAATGACGGACTTGACTGATCAAGTAACTTCAACCACGAGTTTTGTTTATGACAAACGCAGTTTGCTGACGAAGAAGACAGACCCGCTTTTGAAGGACACCATCCTTACATATGACGATGCAGGAAGGCTTGCAAGCAGGAAAGACCGGAATAATCAGACCATTACTTATTCATACACGCCGACAGATAAACCGGATACGATAACATATCCGGATTCTTCTACAGTCCATTTTACGTACGACCAGTATGATCAGCTTACAGGGATGCAGGAAGCGATTGGAAGCAGCAGTTATGGCTATGATGCAGTCGGACGGCTGACATCGCAGACAGATGCGAATGGATTTGCAGTTGCCTATGGATATGACGCAGCAGGCAATCTTACATCAATTACTTATCCCGGCAATAAGACGGTGAATTATACTTATGACGCATTGAATCGCTTAAAGACAGTAACCAACTGGTTAAGTCAGACTGCAACGTATAATTATGATGATGCAGGAAGATTAACGAGTTTGACAAATTTCAACGGAACAGTGACTACGTATGGTTATGACAATGCTAATCGTTTGACTGCTTTCGATAATAAAAAGTCGGATACCACGATATTGGCAAGTTATAGTTTTACATTAGACGGCAACGGCAACCGAACACAGGTTGTGCAGAATGAGCCGTTGACACAGATACCGAACCCGGCCGATGTTTCATACACTTACAACACAAAAAAGAATCGTCTCTTAACAGCTAATACGACAAGTTTTGGTTATGATGACGAGGGACAGTTGAATAGTAAGGCAGGGGGTGCTTACACCTTTGATTACGAACACCGTTTAAAGAGCATAGCTGGAACAACAACCTTCTACTATGACGGAAGTGGCAAGAGGTTGAAGGCGGTAAGGAATGGCATTGAGACTCGTTACATCTACGACACAGGAGGGAATCTCCTTGCAGAGGCGGATGGAAATAATAATATCACAAAATACTATATATACGGCGCTGGATTGCTTGCAATGGTTACGCCGACTAATCAAACATACTGTTATCACTTTAATGCAGTCGGTAGTACGATTGCAATGACGGATTCAACGCAAGCTATGGTAAATAAATATTCGTATGATCCATTTGGGAATGTTGTGAACCAGGTTGAAGCAGTGCAGCAGCCTTTCAAATTTGTTGGTCAACATGGGGTTATGACCGAGCCGAATGGATTCTATTACATGCGGGCAAGATATTACGATCCGGAGGTTGGACGATTTATAAGCGAAGACCCGATCGGCTTTGAGGGGGGCATTAACCTCTATGCTTATGTGTTGAACAACCCCGTACTGTTGATTGATCCGTTGGGGTTGGCTGTTGGAGATTGGTGGGATCTCCCAGCCAATTACGGAAGAGCGTATGAAATTCATGATCAAGAAATGGAGAGATTTGCTGGACATCACAATGATACAGGTGATGCAATGCGTCATGCAGAATGGAGTAGGAGGACTGCTGAGGAAACAAACAGCTTCACAGCATGGTCTGCAGGTTTAGGTCATGAAATAGACAATTGGATAAACGATGATCAGCCATGGAGAGAAGGGCTCATGGACTTACACAATAATTCAGAGGGACGCAATGCTGCTCGCGAAAGTCGCCTAGTTAATCCGAACAATTTAAGAACTAACCCTCAAGGCAAGAAAGGCTGTTACTAATGAAAACAAACTTTCTTCTTTGTTTGTGTATCTGCGTAATCGCGTTTCTTGGCTGTCGAGAATATGAGAGCTCTGTTTCGTCAGCTATTGCTAAAAAAGTTTCAAGGGGTGAGGGTACAATAATTAATCTTTCTGAATTGACGAGTTTCAAATGGGACAGGTTGTATATTTTTGATCCTTATGAAAGCCGTGATACAATCCAAAATTTAATAGGTCAGCGGTTTCTAAAAACCAATGAATTGTCTATGGGCGTATCAGAAGGAGATACCCTGTTGGTATTTATGAAGGATAACAAAGTGGCGCATTATTTTATGCACCCCCGAGGGAAAGGAGATTTTTCTGGACTTGGAAAGGATAATTGGTTTACACCCCAGAATGCCAAGTTTCAGGTCATTCAGGAAGGATACAGTTTACGTGGGAAATGGCTTAAGCTGAAAGTTATAGAATGGAAAAAAGAATAAAGGGTCAGGCACGGACATGGGACAAAATACAAAATTACGCATACGATACTTCAAAAAAGTCCTGAAAAGGGGGGACATGACAATTTACGCTGAAACCTTACAAGCCCGCGAAGATATTGGCTTTGCGCCCTATGGATTAGACGAGCCTTACAGGGTCTTCATAAGCGAAGACCCGATCGGCTTTGAGGGGGGGGATGTGAATCTGATGGCGTATGTCGGAAATAATCCAATGCTTCTGATTGATCCATTGGGGTTGGCGCAGTGGCTGCGTGGGAAGGATGATCCGCCGGTTATGGGGTCCGAAAGTGCAAGAAAAGGCTTACGCCCCGGTGATTCAGGAATGGTGTTCTTTGAACGTAATGTGCCTAATCTCTATGAAACATCGATACAGCATGATGCAATGTTAGATAATATGGGCATTAAAGATGCATATAAGGATCTGCCAACTGCGGCTGTAACTATATTAACAATGCCGATTGCATTTAAGAATGCCCTTGACACTAATATATACGAAACAATAATTCATCCTATTGATATGATGAAACCTGTTTATAATAAAATAATGACCATGTGTAAATAGGAGCAGCTTATAACTATGAAAAGTTCTAACGTTATTATTTGGTGCTTAGTAATTACCTGCCTATTATTAATTGGATGCACAGAGGAAGGTTACATGATTGACTGGGGAAACCGCGACGCCAGGGCTGGAAACTATGAATCTGCTATAAAAAGATATAACGAGGCTCTGAAAATAAATCCACGCAGCGCAAAAGCATACTATAATCGCGGACTTGTTTGGGACTATATGAACGAAATGGAAAAAGCTATTGCTGATTACACAATGGCATTGGAAATAGATAAAGAATGTATTGATGCATATTTTAATCGGGGGACAATATTAAGCAAAAAGGGTAATTATGACCTTGCAATCTCTGATTTTACTAAGGCTCTGCAGTTTAATCCAGATAATTTAACAAGGATTGATCTATATTTTAAGCGGGCATACGCGTGGTTTAAGATTGAAGATTACAGTCGTGCCATTGATGATTACTCTGAGGGAATAAAAATCGATCCCACTAAAGCTGAAGCGTATTATTCCCGGGCAGAGGCATGGTACGAGAAAGGTAATTTTGATAATGCCATCTCTGATTACACAAAAGCTATACAGATAAATCCAAAGTATGCGCAGGCAGTATTCAACCGTGCGAACACGTGGCATGAGAAAAGAGAGTATGCTTCCGCAATTATTGATTACGAAAAAGCCATAGAATTAGACCCGAAAAAAGCACTAGTATACAACAACTATTCCTGGCTATTGTCCACCTGTCCCGACAGCAGGTTTAGAAATGGAGCTAAGGCGTTAAAATTAGCTCTAAAAGCTGGCGACCTCAATCCTGATGAAGTGGTTTTCGTAGGTACCCCGGCTGCAGCTTATGCTGAATTGGGTAATTTCAAAGAGGCAATCCAGACAGTGGAAAAAGCCATTACGTTACTTAAAAAAAATAATAATGAGAATCTGATTGATAACTTAAAGTTAGTCCCGCAATTAGAATCTTATAAGGCAGGCAAGCCGTGGCGTGAGGACGTCAAGAGGGAAGACTGGATGCGTGAATACAAAATTAAGGGGAAGAAAGAATAAGGTCTGTGATGGACAAAGATACTAAATTACGGATACGATACTTCAAAAAAGTCCTGAAAAGGGGGGACATGACGATTTACACAGAAACCTTCCAAACCCGCATAGATACTGATTTTGCGCCCATTGGATTAGATGAGCCTTACAGGGTCTTCATAAGCGAAGACCCGATTGGCTTTGATGGTGGCGATGTGAATCTCATGGCGTATGTGGGAAATAATCCGGTGAATAGAATTGATCCATTAGGATTATTCGATAATCCGCTTCTCCAAATACCTTCTTTTTCGGAGGCGTTTCCAAATTCAAATTATGTTGCCCCAATTGCAGATATTGTTACCGGTGGAATTGAAGGTGGTTTTTCTGTCTCTATGGGAGTAGCATCCGCCGTAGGTCTTGCGGCAGGACCAGAAGCTTGGTGGATACCAGTAATATTTGGTGGAGCTGCAATTGAAGCGGGAGCAGACTCAATTGATAGAATATCAACAGGAATTGAAAGGCTTGGGAATAACCAGACATGCAAATAAGAAACAAATTGACGGATAAGAAAGAAGTCTATGGCATGACATATACGATTGCTAATCTCTTCTTAATACTGTCTGTGATTATTTTCTCTATTTGCCTTGTTGCTCCGTTGCTTGGTGGCAAATTATCTATTAAGGCCCTAACACATTATGGGAGCTGGATCGCCCTATCGATAGGGATAAGAATTGTTTCGCAACGGGGCCGAAAAGGATTGAAGATTAGAGTATACGAGTACTCAATAGTTTGTTTAGTGGCCATTGTTAATTTTGCTTTATGGTTTCCATATCCGATTAACATTATCCTTAGCATTTTGAGCGTTGTAGGAACAGTTTTTTCCTATAGAGCGCATAATAAGCGGATGAAACAGGAAAAAGAATAAGGGGTCAGAAGAATAAGGGGTCAGACACGGACATGGGGGAAAATATAAAATTACGGATACGATTCTTCAAAAAAGTCCTGAAAAGGGGGGACATGACAATTTACACCGAAACCTTCCAACTCCGCACAGATACTGACTTTGCGCCCTATGGACTGGACGAGCCTTACAGGGTCTTCATAAGCGAAGACCAATCGGCTTTGACGGTGGGGATGTGAATCTTATGTTTACTGATGAAAGCAGAAAGATGAGAGCGTCAAAGCAGCGAGTTTGAAACAGAGTTGTCATATAATTAATATTTAGCCGTAATGGTAAGAAACTTGTATAACATATTTAACAGGCAATACAGTTTATAATTCTGTATGACTTATTGAAGTACTATACCCATAAAAATGGAGGGGATATGGAAATGAGTGTAAAACTGAAGTATCATGTATTGATATCCGTCGGTATCATCATATTTATCTGCTGTCAATTTGTTATCGCCTCTTATGCTGAAACGATTAATTTTGTTTATGACGACCTGAACCAGCTGATACGAATAGAATATGAAAATGGATCAACAACCGTGTATGTTTACGACGAAGTGGGCAACTGCACATCTAAAATTACAACAGTTCCAACTATAAATTACTACTGCGACAAAGACAGTGACGGGCATGTGAATTCATTAATTGACGGCACGTGTTCCGGTATTAGCTGTCAGCCTGCAAACTGTCAGACAACAGCGGGTAATGACTGTGATGACAACAATCCAAATATCCATCCCGATGCATCAGACTCCAATTGCAATGGTGTAGATGAGAACTGCAGCGGTACTGCAGATGAGAATTATGCATCAACCACGACATATTGCGGTATAGGCGCATGTGCAAGGACAGGGGCATTAGTTTGTACAGGCGGTTCAATTCATGACACATGCACACCGGGACAGCCAGACACAGAGATACCAAATAACGAGATAGATGAGGATTGTGACGGAATAGCCTTAATGGATGCAGATTTAGACGGCGTAGCTAATTCTATTGACAACTGTCCTATAACTTACAACCCCGACCAGGCGGACAGCGAAATGTCTGATGCAATTTCATATTGGAAGTTTGACGAAGGAAGCGGAAGTATTGCTAATGACTTTACCGGTTCAAACAATGGAATGATAACCGGAGCCGCATGGACAACCGGTAAGGCAGGCAGTGCATTAAGCTTTGATTCAAGCAGTTATGTAAGCGTGTCTGATACCAACTTCCCTGCCGGAAACAGCGCACGTACAATAGAGGCATGGTTTAAGACAGCAGTCAATGATACTCAGGTAATATTATGGTATGGGAACCCCGCACCAGAGAATGCAGTGTATCTGATGGTATGGGGAGACGGATATTTATGTATTGGCAACTGGGGCGGCGGGTCGTTTGAGCGTTGCGGAAGCACACTGGTTGATAACAACCAATGGCATCATGTGGCATTAACATATGACGGAGCAGGCAATGCCAAGCTTTATGTTGACGGCAATGAGGAACTTAATTATGCAAGGACATTTAACACAACGCTGAGCGGAACGGCATTAATCGGTGGCAGCCCCTATGGAGGGATGTTCAACGGACTTCTTGATGAAGTAGCAATATACGGCAGGGCGATAACATCTGCAGAGGCATATAATCACTATCAACAGGGTATTAATGGACAAGGTTATTCAGGCGACGGTGTGGGAAATACTTGCGACAACTGTTCAACGCTCTACAATCCTGAACAGACAGATTCTGATAATGATGGTATAGGCGATGTTTGCGATATTCCATCATGCACAGACAACGACCAAGATGGATATTCTATTCAGGGCGGGAATTGCGGGCAGGTAGACTGTAACGACTCTAATCCCTCAGTCAATCCCGGAGCTTCTGAGATATACAACAACGGCATTGATGATGATTGTAATCCAAACACGTTTGACAGATATATGGGTGATGTAAACATAGACAAAGGGATTGACATAGTTGATGTGATACTTACATTGAGGTGTGCATTGGAATTAGACCCCATGGCGCAGTGTTTGCAGGAATGCGGGGACATGAACGGAGACGGCGTGATAGATATTGTAGATGTAATTCTTGTTTTAAGGGGAGCGCTGGAGTTAGACCCGCTGAGGGGATGTATATAAAAAGAGTTAAAAGTTAAAAGTTAAGTTAGAAGTTAAGAGTTAAGGAACTGGGAACTTAAAAATAGGAACTAAGAACTTAGAACTAACAACTGAAAGGGGAGGAAAATTAAGATGAGAAGATGGGAAATTTTATTGTTTTGTGTTGCAATGTTTTTACCTGTCAGTGCATTTTCAGCAGTAGTCTCAATACCGGACACACAGGTGGATGCAGGGGTAATGATTGAGATTCCTGTGATGGTAGACAATGCCGCAGGAATAGCAGGGTTTCAGTTTACTATTACCTATGATTTGTCAGTACTTCGAGCCACAGGAGCAGTGGGAGGGAATTTAACTACCGGATGGATGATAACTACTAATATTAATACTGCTGGACAAATAATAGTTGGAGGTTTAGATACCTCACTGACCGGGCTGTCAGGAGGTAGTGGGAGTCTGGCAGGTCTTGTGTTTAATGTGGTTGGCAACCCGGGAGACAGTACCTTACTTAATTTCACTTTTACTAAGCTCACTGATACAATGGGAGTTGTAATTCCTTCAAGTGCCACTTCAGGTACTTTTAGTATCCTTTGTATTGATAACGATTATGTACCTATACCAACAACATGCGGTGTAGGTGTATGTCAGGCAACTGGTGAGTTAATCTGTCAGAACGGACTGCTTATTGATACCTGTCAACCTGGTCAGCCGACAGGAAATGACGACAACTGCAACGGAATTGACGAAAATTGTAATGGAATAGCTGATGATGGTTATATCCCAACACCGACAACCTGCGGCATGGGTGTCTGCTTATTAACAGGAGAATTAATCTGCCAGAATGGTTCAACGGTAGACACCTGCACACCTGGGACGCCGCAGACTGAGGTCTGCGATGGTATTGATAACGACTGTGACGGACTGATAGACGAAGGCTGTATGCCTGACCTCATTATCTCTGCCTTATCAGTTCCGTCAACTGCAACTGCAGGGCAGAGCATTACAATATCCGATACAACAAAGAATCAGGGCACGACTTCAGCAGGCGCATCAACCACTAAATATTATCTCTCAACTAATGCAACATACGAAGCAAGTGATATCCTCCTTGGAAGCAGGAGTATACCGTCACTTACCTCCGGCGCTACAAGCCTCGGGCGTGCCCGCGTGACAATACCATCAGGCACAACTGCCGGAACTTACTATATCATTAGCAGGGCGGATGCAAATAATGCTGTTTCTGAGATAAATGAAAAGAATAATAACAGGGCAAGGGCAATAACCATAAGTCCATAGACAAAGCTGAACGTTTAAAGCAAGGGTCTGCGGCTCGTTGAAAAGGGTCTCAGACCTTTTTTTTGATGACTTTGGCATATGAGATTGTATGACGAAAGGTTTATGCTGCCCTTTTATCCACTGCATATTTGACATTACACATAAAAATGTGTTACACATATTTATGTGCAGTTTAAAGGAGGTTGCCAATGGAGAAGCAAAATGTAACTTTATCATTACCTAAGCCCCTGTTAAAAAAGGCAAAAATAATTGCCGCAAGCAAGGAAAAATCTCTGAGTGAACTTTTAAGGGAAACCCTTGAAGAAAAAATCAGAGGGGAGACGGGGTATCAAACGGCAAAGGATAGACAAATCGGGCTTATGAGGAAAGGCTTTGACCTTGGGACAAAAGGGAAGATTACAATTTCAAGGGAAGAACTCCATGAAAGGCGATAAAGTGTTCGTAGATACAAATATTCTTGTATATGCTTATGATACGTCTGCCGGAGAAAAGCATAAAAAGGCTGTGCAATTAATGGAAAGTTTCTGGAATTCAGGCAATGGGATTATCAGCTCTCAGGTTGTGCAGGAATTTTTTGTGAACGTAACGAGAAAAATGAGTAAACCGCTTGATGTGCTTACAGCTAAAGAAATTGTGAAAGATTTATTAAAATGGAATACCATAATTGTTAACGGAGAGATAATTTTAGAGGCGATAGAAATTCAAAGAAAACATAAATATTCTTTCTGGGACGCAGTGATTATAGAATCTGCTGTAAGGGGCGGGGTTGTTTTATTGTTAAGTGAAGACTTAACTGATGGGCAGATAATTAAGGGGGTTAAGATTAAAAATCCTTTATGAGAACACGAAGAAGTATTTATACAACTAATTTTTTAGAAAGAAATTTAAAGTTTATCTTTGTGCTTTCTGTGTTTTTTCTTGTGCTTCTCCCTTCTATTGCTTTCTCATTTAAAGGTCCTCTTCAGATAAAAAACCAGTACCCGATAACACTTCATGCAAATCAGCCTTATCTAGAAACTGCTGATACTGAAAGTTCTTTTTCCGCAAGCCTTTCACATTCAAGCACATACACTGTCCAGAATTCAGCAAACTGGTCTTTTAATATGGACATGGAAATTACAGAACTTAACCTGAGATACAAAAGGGACATAAAAGACCTTTTTGAAATCGGGCTGGAGGTCCCGGTGCTTTATTTCGGCGGCGGGTTTATGGACGGATTTTTAGAATCATATCACAGCACATTCGGCTTTTCTGACTACGGCAGGAGCAACAGACCGCATAATGAATTCATCTATGAGGTCAGGAGGGATAATGCACTTGTCGTACGCGGGGAAACTGGTGCAGGCTTGGGGGATGTGAGGCTAACGCTTAAGAAATCCTTGATGTCATCAGGGGATTTTGGTTTGAGCGTGAAAGGAGACCTTGAGCTTCCGACAGGGGACGCAAAGGCAGGTTATGGAAACGGCAGTATTGATGCCGGCATTTCTGTCCTCATGAATTATTACATTTGTCAAGGGATTGCAACATACTGGAATCTTGGCGCTGTTTCTCCTGGAGATGTCAGGGGGTATGAGAAGATTAATTTAAAGGATTTTGTTTATGGCGGCATGGCAGTAGAGGCAGATTTAAACAAGGGGTTTAGCCTTATTGCACAGCTTCAGGGACAGTCGCGTATATACCCTAAAACTAACCTTTTGGCTGTGGACCGCGCGGCGTATTTGCTCTCGCTTGGAGGCAGATACCATTCAGGAAAAAACAGCGTTGAACTTTTGCTTGCAGAAGACATAAATACGGCAGGCGCGCCTGATTTTATTTTAAACCTGTCGTATAAGATAAAATTATAGCCAAACAAATACATGGAATATTCTTCTTGCGCTCATTCTCGTCCCGAATTTTCGTCCCGATGTGTCGGGAGAGGTTTTCGCTTTCAGCGAAAAAATCCGCTTAAGAAAAACATCCCATGTATTTATTAAACGAGGTGGAATATGCAGGATGAAAAACTTATTCATGACTGGATGGTATCGCATCTTAAGCATAAGCTCTCAAGGGATTATAAAGACATACACATTAATCTCAACGGCGAAAAGAAAAACGAATTTAAAGGTCATTACCCAGACTTAATACTTGGCAATCACGGGCTGGTCCTTGCGGTGATGGAGATTGAGACTGAAAAAAGTGTTACGCCTGAAAAGGCTGATGAATGGTCCCGAATAGTCGGGACTGCCCTTGGAGTAAAATTGATTATTATGGTGCCTAAGCCGTTAAAGGCAAAGACCGTTGAGCTGCTCTGGCAGAAAGGCATCGCAGACAGGACATCAGTCGGCAGTTATGAGATAAATATTGCAATGCCGTAGATTTAATAAATAAAATTTGCTCCATCAACTTTTAACTTATAACTTTTTTTGTCCTTGACTTTATATAAAGCGAAAAAGGTATAATTTAAACAATTGTTCAGGCGCCCGGAAGGGCTTAAAGGGGAATTCCGTGAAATACGGAAGCGGTCCCGCCGCTGTAATCCTGATCCCGAGCTGTTCGGGATAAAACTTCTGTTAACTCAGCCACTTTCCCGGTGTTTTGGGATGGGAAGGCAAACGGAAGTAGGGAGAGCCAGAAGACCTGCCTGCACAGAGCCTCACAATAAGCCTTCGTGGTAAAGGGCGTGAGGGTAAAGGCTAAAACTTTTATCCCCGGTCTTCATGCGAAGGCCGGGTTTTTTTGTTTTTGGCAGGTGAACAGTAAGTACATAGGCCCTCAAAAACTTTTAAACGCAACGAGGATTATTAGATTCAATTAGTTACATGGAGATTAAAGGGCATACATGCCCTCAAAATCTTTAGAAAGCAACAAGATTTTTAGATGCCATACTGCAAAGCATTTAAAAGTTCTTTTTTATGGAATTTGGTTGGTTAGGTATTGCAGTATGGCATGTTTAACGGTGTTGCACTAAAGCTTTTTCGTACATATATGCCCTTTAATCTTTAATAAAGAGAGTTTTTAATAAAATGGAAAACAAAATTACTTTCATAATCGGCGGCGCAAGGAGCGGGAAGAGCGCATTTGCTCTCGCCGAGGCGAATAAATTTAAGGGGCAGAAGGCATATATCGCAACTGCTCAGGCGCTTGATGAGGAGATGAGGGAGCGGGTTGAGAAACACAAGCAGCAAAGAGGCAGTGAGTGGGATACCTACGAAGAGCCTCTGAAGGTTGCGGATGTTCTGCAGGGCATTAAGGATAAATACAAGGTCATCATTATAGACTGCCTGACGCTTTGGCTCTCAAACCTGATGTGCAGTGGTAATGACGTTGAAAAAGGGATAGATTCTTTATGCGGTTCACTGTCAACTGTTTACTGTCAACTGTTCACTGTCTCTAATGAAGTCGGCATGGGCATTGTGCCTGATAATGAGCTTGCCCGCAGATTCAGGGATTTTGCAGGTATTTTAAATCAGAAAGTTGCCGGTATTGCAGATGACGTCTATCTGGTGACGGCAGGGATACCGGTTAAAATAAAAGGTTCAAAATAGTTTAAGTTTGTTCAAGCAGTTCAATTTTGAGCCAGCTTAAACAATATTGAACCATTTTGAATAATTTCAAACAAGTTGTATTTGAACAACGTTGAACAATATAAAACAATTTTAAACTATCTTTAAATAAACGGAGGGAGTATGACACTTGAATTGGATTTGAAAGAAATTACAGCAGTGGATGAAAAGTTTTATGAGATTGCACAGAAACGCCTTGATAATCTCACAAAGCCGATGGGGAGCCTCGGAAGGCTTGAAGAATTTGCAAGGAGAATTGTTGCAATTACTGAAAACACCATGCCTGAATTGGATAAAAAGGTTGTTTTTACCTTTGCCGGAGACCACGGGGTGGCAGATGAGGGAGTGTCTGCCTTCCCCAAGGAGGTAACGCCGCAGATGGTATTTAATTTTCTTAACGGCGGTGCTGGCATAAATATCCTTGCAAGGTATGCAGGCGCAGAGGTCGTTGTGGTGGACATTGGCGTTGATTATGAATTTGACGGCAAGGAGAACCCCTTTTTTGTAAGGAGAAAGATTGTGCGCGGTACAAGGAATATACGTAAAGGCCCTGCAATGACAAGGGAAGAGGCTTTAAAATGCATTGCAGTCGGCAGGGAACTTGCCGGTGAATATGCAGGGAAGGGGTATAAAATATTTGCCACCGGCGATATGGGCATTGCAAATACTACTCCCTCAAGCGCAATAGCATCTGTGTTTACAGGAATGTCTGTTGAGGAAGTTACTGGCATGGGTACGGGGATAGGTGAGAAGGTGTGGGAGAACAAGGTGACGGTTATTAAAGATGCAGTTTCAGTTAACAAACCCGACCTCTCGGATCCTGTGGATGTCCTGGCAAAATTAGGAGGCGCGGAGATAGGAGGCATTGCTGGGCTTATACTCGGGGCGGCAGAGCATAAAATTCCTGTTGTTATAGACGGCTTCATATCAACAGCCGGCGCGCTTATAGCCTATGAAATTGAACCAAAAACAAAAGATTATATGTTTGCAGCGCACAGCTCTGTGGAAAAAGGACATAAAGCGATGCTTGAGAAAATAGGGCTCAAACCAATACTTGACCTCAATCTGAGGCTTGGTGAAGGTACAGGCGCCGCGCTTGCAATCCTGATTATTGAAGCTGGGCTTAAGATTTACAGAGAAATGGCGACATTCGGAGAGGCAGGAGTGTCTGGAAAGGAATAGCTAAGAAAAGTTCAAAGAGTTCAAGATAGTTCAATATAGTTTTAATAAAACTGTTTAAACGACTTGAACAATTTTGAACGGTCGTATTGATATTAAACAATGAAAAAACTACTGATTGCTTTGCAGTTTCTCACAATAATACCTGTCAGGATAAAAACTGCCATTAACGAGGCTGATATAATCGGAAGCGCATCAGCCTTTATTGTTGTAGGCATCATGCAGGGATTATTGTTAATAGTTACTGATGTTATTGCAGGCATGGTATTTCACTCAGACCTTGTTATGGGACTGACCCTGTTTGTGCTTGTTGTATCTAACGGAGGATTTCACCTTGACGGACTTGCCGATACTTTTGACGCCATTGCTGTGAAATCAGGAGGCAATCCTGAGATTGACAGGCAAAAGCGGCTTGCAGTGATGAAGGACAGTACAACAGGGCCTATAGGCGTTATTGCTATAATTTTTGTCCTGTCGCTAAAGTACCTTTCATTAAAAAACCTGTCAAATTTTCTGCCTTTTACCTACTATTCTTCTCTGATTTTATTGCCGGTAATGCCCAAATGGACGATGACTCTTGCAATGTTTTACGGCAAACCCGCAAGAGAGGATGGGCTTGGGAGGCTGTTTATAGGCAAAATAGGCTTCAGGGAGGTTGCCATTTCAACACTGACATTCATCTTCCTCCTCGCAGTGTTTCATCTTTTTCTCGGGCATTATTCACCGGCAAACCAATATGTCTTTTATGCGGTTTCATTGATTGTGCTGTATGTTTTTTCGCGTGCATTGGTCAATTTTTTCAATAAGAAATTCGGCGGGTTGAGCGGGGATATGCTCGGCGCAATGAGCGAGCTTACGGAAATAACATTTTTATTAATGGTGATTGTATGGTCACAACTCTCTACCTGATAAGGCACGGTGAAACAGAAGGGAGCGATGCTAAACGGTACAAGGGAAGCATTGATGTCCCGCTGTCTGAAAAGGGAGTTGAACAAATAGAGAGGCTGTCAACGTATATAGTTCAAGGTTGTTCAAATGGTTTAAACAGCTCAAATCCCCCTTCACCCCCCTTTGACAAAGGGGGGCCGGGGGGATTTTTAAGCGCAGTTTACTGCTCGCCATTAAGCAGGGCGCTTAAGAGCGCTGAGATAATTGCAAAACCATTCGGAATAAAACCGGCTGTGATTCCGGATTTAAGAGAGCGGAGTTTTGGGATATGGGAAGGCATGTCTTTTGACGAAATAAGAGAAAAATACCCTGAAGAATTTAAGGCGTGGACTGGCAACCCAATGAAATTCAGCCCGATGCAGGGAGAAAGCACTTTAGAGGTCAGGGACAGGGTCGTAAAGGCGCTGAATAACATTTTAAGCAATCACTTGGTTCAAAATAGTTCAAAGTTGTTCAATATGGTTCAAAATGGCACAATTTTAAACAATGTTGAACAATCTTTAACTACCTTGAACAATATAGTTGTGGTTGCGCACGGCGGCGTGAACAGGATAATGCTTTGCCATCTGCTTGGAATACCGCTTGAAAATATTTTCAGGATTGAACAGGATTTCGCAGCGCTTAATATTATTGAATTCTGGGATAAATATCCCGTTGTGAAGTTAATAAATTACACATGTTGAACGAATTAAACTATTTGAACGGTTTGAACTTTTAAAGCTATGGCTAAGGCATTAATGATTCAGGGGACATGTTCCGGCGCAGGCAAAAGTGTTGTTGTCGCAGGCCTGTGCAGGATATTCACGGACATGGGGCTTAATGTTGCGCCGTTTAAGGCTCAAAATATGGCGCTTAATTCTTTTATTACAAAAGAGGGAGGCGAGATAGGACGTGCGCAGGCATTTCAGGCTCAGGCGGCATGCATTGAGCCGTGCAATGACATGAATCCCATATTGCTTAAAGCAGCTAATCCTTCCGGGTGTCAGGTAATTTTAAACGGGAAAGTTCATTCAAATATGAAAGCGTCAGAATATTATTCATTTAAGGCCGAAGCATGGAATGCCGTTACCTCGGCATATGACAGACTTTCCAAGAAATATGATGTCATTGTGATTGAAGGCGCGGGCAGTCCTGCTGAAATCAACCTGCAGGAACAGGAAGTGGTTAATATGAGTGTTGCGCGCTATGCAAACGCCCCAGTTGTTCTTGTTGGCGATATAGATAAAGGCGGAGTATTTGCATCATTTTACGGGACAGTTGAGTTACTAAAAGATGGTTCAAAAAGTTCAAATTGTTCAAAAATCGGGAAACTATGCGATGCGGATTACATCAAGGCGTTTATTGTAAATAAATTCAGGGGAGATATGGATATTCTTCGCCCGGGACTGAGGATGATTGAAGACAAGACAGGTAAACTTGTCATAGGTGTCCTGCCGTATGTCCGGGACATAAACCTGCCGGAAGAGGATGGACTGGCGCTATATAAAGGGTCAGGGGTCAGGGGTCAGGGGTCAGGTAAGATAAGAATTGTTGTTGCAAGGCTGAACTATATCTCAAACTTTACGGATTTTGATCCGTTTATGTATGAACCGGATGTTGAGCTTAATTATTCTTTAAGGGAGGAAGATTTTAACAACGCTGACCTAATAATAATTCCGGGGTCAAAAAATACTGTGAACGATTTGTTGTTATTAAGACAAACCGGTGTGGAGGAGTCCATAAAGCGTGCGGCTCAAAAAAGCATACCGGTTGCAGGAATCTGCGGTGGTTATCAAATGTTAGGCAGGAAGATAATTGACCCGTTTGGTATTGAAAGCGGATATAAGGAGGTTGAAGGGCTGGGGCTTCTTGATATTGAAACAGTGCTTGAAAAGACAAAAGTGACATCTCAGGTGGAGGCAGAATTGGTAAGCAGTTTAAGTTTGTTTAATGTAGTTCAAAATAGTTCAAATTGTGATTTTAAAAATATTAAGGGTTATGAGATTCACATGGGTGTCAGTACAGGCGACATCGGCTTATTAAGGTTTTCGCGCCTTACCCCTTACGATTCACATTTTACGGTTGTTATGGACGGCTCTCAAAAAGGCAACGTATGGGGAACGTATCTGCACGGAATTTTTGACAATGACAACTTCAGGACAGCGCTTCTTAATTCACTTAGGATGAAAAAGGGGCTGCCTGCGAAGGGTGAGGCAATTAATTATTCTGCCTGCAGGGAAGATGCAATAAAAAAATGGGCGGATGTCCTGAGAAAAAGCGTAGATATATGTTTTATCCTCCGGCTGCTGAATCTGGATGCAAAATGCTGCAAGGAATATCAAATGCAGGGTGAATTATGAGTGAGCCTGTAATGCTTATATCAGCATATATCCTTGATTTTGTAATTGGCGATCCCAAATACTTGCCGCACCCGGTAAGGGTTATAGGATATGCGATTTCAAAGATTGAAACTTTTTTGAGAAATATTATTTCAAAAACCGAAAAAGCGGAAAAATTTGCAGGAATACTGCTTGTGATAATTATTACCTGCGGCACTTACGGTTTATTTTTTCTAATTAATCAACTGTTCACTATTCACTACCTGCCTGCCGGCAAGGCAGGTTCACTATTCACTGTTTTACTGATGGTTTATCTGATTTCTGCAACACTTGCAACACGGGGGCTTATTGATTCGGTGAAGCTGGTGAGTAAAACTTTATATACGGGAAGCATTGAGGATGCGAGGAAAAAACTAAGCCATATAGTAGGCAGGGACACCGGGAGGCTTGACAGGGAGGGGATATTAAGGGCGGCAATTGAGAGTCTTGCCGAGAATGCCTCTGACGGCATAATTGCCCCGCTTTTTTATTTTGCAATTGGTGGATTACCGCTTGCAATGACCTACAAGGCGGTTAATACCCTTGATTCAATGGTCGGTTACAGAAATGAGAGGTACAAGAATTTTGGATGGGCAGCGGCAAGACTGGATGACACTGCCAATTATATTCCTGCAAGGATAACGGGCCTGCTGATAGCCGTTTCTTCTGTTTTTGTCTGCCGTTCACTGTTCACTGTTCGCTGTTCACTGAGAACTTTATTGCGCGACGGCCGGAAGCACTCAAGCCCGAACAGTGGTGTTCCTGAGGCCGCAATGGCAGGCGCTTTAGGCGTGGTGCTTGGAGGACCGTCTTATTACGGCGGTGTGCTGATGGAAAAACCGTATGTAGGGGAGCATAAGCCGGGAGCTAACGACCGGATGGACGACAATATTTATTTCAATGCTTCAGAGAATGCAGTCTCAATAGTTAAGCTTACTTCTTTGCTTGGTCTTGGACTTGCACTGATATTGCTGTACATGAGGGCTGCTATATGATTGAAGGAAAAACCATTACTCCGAGCCCTAAACTCCGAACCTTGCCTGTTGGCAGGCAGGCTCTAAGCTCTTACGAGCATGGGGGGGACATTTACAGATTTGCCGCAGGATTAGGAGTGTCTGAGAACAAGATTGTTGATTTCAGCGCATCTATCAACCCTCTCGGTATTTCTCAGAGGGTCAGACTGGAGATTTGCAACCATATTGGAAGTCTGCATAATTATCCTGATTCGGATGCCGAAAGACTTAGTACAATTCTCGGTAAATATCACGGTGTAAATCCGAAATCCATCATCTGCGGCAATGGAAGCACAGAATTGATATATCTTATTACAAAGGCGTTAAAACCGAAAAATGTGTTGATTCCTACACCGACTTTTTCAGAATATGAAAGGGCGTGCAGGATGGCAAATTTCAAATTTCAAATTTCAAATTTCAAATTAACTGAAAATAACAATTTTGATATTAATCCTGACGAGTTTATATCAGCAATGAAAGGATGCGATACGGCATTTCTTTGCAATCCCAATAATCCGACGGGGCGCTTGTTAGGGAAAGACAGCGTTCTGAAAATTGCAAAGGCTGCCAAAAAACTTAAATGTTACTTAATTGTTGATGAGGCATTCATTGATTTCTGTCCGGAAGAGTCTGTGGTAAGAAGCGTTGAAGACAATCCTTGCTTTATAGTATTAAGGTCCATGACAAAGTTCTATGCACTTTCGGGGCTGAGAGCAGGATTCGGGGTTTTCCCCCTGAACCTGATTGATAGGCTGAAAAAATTTAAAGAGCCGTGGACCGTAAACACGCTGGCGCAAAAAGCCTCTCTGACGGCGCTTGATGATTATGATTATGCAAATAGAACTTTTAAATTAATTAAAAAAGAAAAACAATTTCTTGAAGAAAATTTTAAAAAATCCGGCGTCAGGTTTATTCCGTCAGATGCCAATTTTTATT
This sequence comes from Nitrospirota bacterium, assembly GCA_016212185.1. Lineage (NCBI taxonomy): Bacteria > Pseudomonadati > Nitrospirota > Nitrospirota bacterium. The sequence goes on along the minus strand of JACRGX010000068.1, from coordinate 3,446 downwards.
TATTAAAAATAGAAAATGCAGGAAAAGCAATTGCATGTTTAAGAAAAAAAGGCATTCTTGTGAGAGACTGCTCAACCTTTAGGGGGCTTGACGGTTCATATATCAGGATTGCCGTCAAATTACGTAAACACAACAAGATATTGTTAAATGAAATTATGAAGTTTTATACCACTAACAATGGTCGTCATTTCCGCGAAAGCGGGAATCCAGAAAAGAAGAACTGGATTCCGCATTCCCGAAACATCGGGACGGAATGACAGAATGAAATGAGAACTCTATGCAGGGCATAGTAATAGCCGGAACGCACAGCGGCTGCGGAAAGACAACCATAACGCTTGGGATTCTTGCCGCATTAAAGAAAAAGGGTTTTAGCATACAGGCATTTAAGGCCGGACCGGATTTTATTGATGCGGGCCTTCACCGTCTTATTACCGGCAGACATTCAAGAAACCTTGACCTGTGGATGTGCGGAGAGAGCTATGTGAAGGACTGTTTTTGTAGAAATTCTGCTGATGCTGATGTATCTGTGGTGGAAGGAGTTATGGGCTTGTACGACGGAGAATTCAGCACTGCAAGGCTGGCAGGTGTGTTGGGGTTGCCGATTGTCCTTGTGGTTGATGCTTACGGGATGGCTGAAAGCGCAGGGGCAATTGTCAACGGATTTGTTCAATATAGTTCTAAATTGTTTGAAGTAGTTCAAGCTGAGCCGATGTTGAACGATTTTAAACAGTTAAACAATGTTGAACAATTTATCGCCGGTGTTATCTTCAATCGTGTCGCATCGGAGAAACATTATCAGCGGCTGAAAAATAGTGTCCGTAATGTGCCTGTTTTCGGTTGCCTTCCGAGGGACATGAGTTTTGAAATTCCCCACAGGCATCTTGGGCTGCAGATTGTTGAAGAAAATCCTGTTGCTGAGGAAAATATCTCAAGGCTTGCAGATGCTGTTTTAAAACATATTGATGTGGATATGATAGTTGAGTTATCTGCTAAGACTACAGTTCTGTCATTCCCGCTTGCCCAATCCTGTCATTCTGGCTTGTCCAGAATCTTTCTTGGAATGGATTCCGAACAAGTCGGAATGACAACAAAGACGGAAGGATTGCGGACAAGCCGCAATGACACCCATTCACCCGTTCACCTGTCCACCTATTCACCAAAGATTGCCGTTGCCTATGATAAGGCGTTTTGTTTTTATTATGAGGACAATCTTGATTTATTAAGGGACAGCGGTGCGGAAATAGTTCTATTCAGCCCGCTGTCTGACTCAAAACTTCCTGATAACATATCCGCCGTTTATATCGGAGGAGGATATCCTGAACTTTATGCAAAATTGCTTTCGGAAAATAAATCTATGCTGAAATCCATTTTTCAATGGGCCGATTCCGGGAAACCTCTGTATGCTGAGTGCGGGGGGCTTATGTATCTTTCAGAGGGAATTTATGATTTTGACGGAGAATTCCATAAAATGGCGGGTGTCTTTTCTTTTGAAACAAAAATGACTAAGGGAAGGGCGCTTCTTGGATACAGAGAAGTTTTATTAAAGGAAGATTGTATCTTGGGCAGAAGGGGAGATAAATTAAAGGGACACGAATTTCATTACTCGGAAATCAAGCATCAAGACGTCAAAGTGTCAAAGTGTCAAAGTGTCAAGAACTCTGATACTCTGATGCTCGGACACTCTGACACTCAAATATACTCTATTCGCAATAATGTTGGTGAAACGCTGTATGACGAAGGCTATAAATACAAAAACACTCTCGCGAGTTATGTGCATGTGCATTTTGGCTCGAACTACGGTAGTGCCGGAGAATTTATGAATTTTATCAGGGAGAAATAATGGTATATGGCTCATAGAGATGCAATACTGATTATAGGGCACGGCAGCAGGCTGACAGAGGCAAATGCGGCGCTTAAACAGATTGCGCATATGGTCAGGGAAATGGGTGATGTGCCGCTTGTGGAAATTGCATTTTTGCAGTTTGCAAAGCCTGATTTTTTTGAAGGAGTTTCAACATGTGTTAAAAAGGGCGCTAAGAAAATAATAATACATCCTTATTTTCTGTACAAGGGAAGGCACTTCCATGAGGATATTGTTGAAATGATGGAGGATGCGCGGAGAAAGTACGGCAAAATTGAATTTATCCTTACCGAGCCCCTTGGTGTACATGAAAACATTGCAAAGGTTGTTCTTGAAAGGGCCCAAAAAGATATTAAGGGAGTTAAAATTTTGAAACCCTGTGAAATTGAAAATAAAAGTTTTGCAATAATCACAGAAGAAATGGGGAAAGTAAATTTCAAGAAGGCGGAACTGCCTATTGTAAAAAGGGTTATACACGCCACCGGAGATTTTGATTTTGCCAGGATTATGCGGTTTCATCCTGATGCTGTGAAGGCGGGTGTAAAGGCAATAAAGAATGGGAAGGATATTCTTGTGGATGTCAGAATGGCAGAGGCCGGGATAAATAAAAAAGCGCTTGAAAGATGGGGAGGAAAGGTGATTTGCAATATAAAGAAGTCAGGAGTCAGGGGTCAGGAGTCAGGAGAAAGAACAAGAGCAGAAATGGGGATAGAAAAGGCATTAAAGGAAAACAAAAACATTGGCATTGTTGCAATCGGAAATGCGCCTACCGCACTTTACAGGGTGATGAAACTTTTAAATAGTTCAAAGTCTCAAATTCTTGTGATCGGCGTACCTGTCGGGTTTGTCAAGGCGCAGGAATCTAAAGAAGTGCTGCTGCATATGGAGTATCCATTTATCACATCGCTTGGAAGAAAAGGCGGCAGCCCGGCGGCAGCGGCAATTGTCAATGCATTGCTGAAAATAGCGGAGGAGACGTTATGAAAGTTCAAAGTTTAAAGTTAAAATCTAAAAATTATGGACTAATTTTTTCAACAGTTTTTTTACTTGTCACTTGTCACTTATCACTTGTCACCAATGTCTATGCCATGCACATCTCTGAGGGTATTCTGCCGTTTAACTGGGCGGCTTTATGGTTTGCCGTTGCAATACCATTTGTAGCATTCGGTTTGTATAGACTGAAGAAACTGTCAAATGCTGACATTTCCTTCAAACCTCTTGTCGGACTCATGGCTGCGATAGTGTTTGTAATATCCTGCATGCCAATTCCTGTGCCGACCGCAGGCACCTGCTCACATCCAGCAGGAACTGGAATATCCGGGATACTCGTTGGACCTACAATAAGCATACTTGTTACTGCAGTAGCGCTGCTCATTCAGGCGCTTTTTCTTGCTCACGGCGGATTAAGCACATGGGGAGCGGATATAATGTCAATGGGCGTGGCAGGATCGTTTGCAGGATACCTGACATTCAGGGGATTGAGGGCGTTAAAGGCTAATCTTTGGATTGCAGGTTTTATGGCAGGTATTCTTGCAGACTGGGCAACATACACCACTACATCCATTGAACTTGCGTCAGGCATACG
>JACRGX010000067.1 GCA_016212185.1 Nitrospirota bacterium | reverse complement strand
GAGGTTTTGGGGTCTAAGACTTAAGCCCCCGGCTCTTCCACAGAAGGTATATCGCGGGATAAATCAGGAGTTCAAGTATTGCGGATGTGACAACTCCTCCCACCATCGGAGCTGCTATGCGCTTCATCACATCGGCGCCTGTGCCGTGGCTGAACATGATGGGCACAAGCCCTGCAAGGATGACGCTCACGGTCATGATTTTGGGGCGGATTCTCTTTACTGCGCCGTGCATTATGGCGTCTTTAAGGTCAGAAATATTCCTCATCATTCCCTTGCTCCTCCATTCTTCATAGGCAAGGTCCAGATACAGGAGCATGATAACGCCGGTTTCTGCATCAAGCCCTGCAAGCGCAATTATGCCGACCCATACTGCAATGGATAAATTGTAATTAAGCAGATAAAGCAGCCAGAAAGAGCCTATCAGGGAAAAAGGCACTGCGAGAAGCACTATCATTGTCTTTACTGTTGACTTTGTGTTGATATAAATAAGCACAAGTATAATTAAAAATGTTAGGGGGATTACAAGTTTCAGCCTTTCCTGCGTCTTTTGGAGATACTCATACTCCCCGCTCCACTGAATCCTGTAGCCCTCTGGTATCATTACCTTTGATGCAACCTTTGCCTTTGCCTCATTGACATAACCGCCGATGTCTCTGCCTGAGAAATCCACATAGACATATGCAGCAAGCAGCCCTTCTTCGCTTTTTATCTGCGTAGGGCCTTTTAATATTTTAACGTCGGCAAGCTGGCCAAGCGGTATTTGAGCGCCTCCGGTCATTGAAGGCACCAGAATGCGTTTTATCTTTTCAATGTCATTTCTAAGCTCCCGCGCATAGCGGACATTTACCGGATACCTCTCCCGGCCCTCTACCGTAACTGTCAGGTTCATGCCGCCCATAGCGCTCGCAATCACATTCTGAATGTCCTCAATCGTAAAACCATACCGCGCCGCCTCATCCCGGTTTATGGCAACATCAAGAAAATATCCCGTATTGACCCGCTCGGCATATGCGCTCCTTGTGCCTTTGACGCCTTTAATTGCATCTTCAATTTCCAGCCCCAATTTCTCAACAACTTCAAGCTTGGGCCCCATTACCTTTACGCCGACAGGCGTCCTTATGCCTGTGGCAAGCATGTCAATGCGCGCCTTTATGGGCATGGTGAAGGAATTTGCAACGCCCGGGATGCTCAGGGCATCATTCATTTCGTTTTTAAGGGATTCAATATCCACGCCCGCCCGCCATTCTTTTTCAGGCTTTAAATTTATAATCGTCTCAAACATCTCAAGCGGGGCCGGGTCAGTTGCTGTCTCTGCCCTGCCTGCCTTGCCGAACACCTGTGATACCTCAGGCACCTTCATAATGAGCTTGTCCTGAAGCTGAAGGAGATTTGAGACCTCGGTTATTGATGCGCCGGGCGCTGTCACAGGCATATAAAAAAGCGTGCCTTCATTAAGCGGGGGCATAAATTCTGAGCCGAGCTTTGAAAACGGGAAGACCGTCAGGGCAATAAGTATTATTGCCGATATTATTACAACCTTGTTAAACCTCAATGAAAGTTTCGCAAACGGCTCATATATGCGGCGCAGAATGACGCTTAAAGGATTTCTATCCTCATGCCTTATCTTTCCCCTTATGAACAGGGTCATCAGAACAGGCGTCAGTGTGATTGCAAGGAATGAAGCAAAGAACATTGAAAAGGTCTTTGTGTAGGCAAGAGGTTTAAAAAGCCTTCCGGACTGCCCCTGAAGTGTAAATATCGGCAGAAATCCGACCGTGATTACAAGGAGCGAGAAAAACAACGAAGGCCCGACTTCTTTTGCCGCTTCAATAATCACATCCGCCTTTTCTTTTATTGAACCTTTTGAACTATTTAAACTATTTAAACTTTCCCATTCCTCCAGCTTTTTATGCGCATTCTCAACCATGATGATTGAGGCGTCTACCATAGCGCCGATTGCAATGGCAATGCCGCCAAGGCTCATAATGTTTGAAGTAACTTTGAGATAATACATGCAGATAAATGAAATTATTATGGCTATCGGCAGTGTAAGGATTACAACAAGCGCGCTCGGGAGGTGGAATAAAAATACAAGACACACGGCGCTCACGGCAACGGAAAGTTTTATGATTTCATCTTTAAGCGTATCTATTGACCTGTAAATCAAATCAGAGCGGTCATAGGTAGTAATAATCTTCATGCCCTTTGGCAGTGACGGCTGGATGTCATTTTTTATCCGTTCCTTCACCCTTGAAATTACATTGAGAACATTCTCTCCAAACCTGACGACCACAATCCCGCCCGCCACCTCGCCCTTGCCGTCAAGGTCTGCAAGCCCCCTGCGGATTTCAGGGCCGAGCTGAACATTTGCCACATCCCTGAGAAGCACAGGCGTCCCCCTCATATCTGTAGCAACAACTATCTTTTCAAGGTCGCTCAGGTTTTTTACATAACCCCGGCCCCTTATCATGTATTCAATGCCTGAAAATTCTATGACCCGGCCCTCAACATCCTTATTGCCTTTGCGCACTGCCTCCATGACTTTCATGATAGGGATGTTGTAAGCAAGCAGGCGCGCAGGGTCCACCGTTACCTGGTACTGCTTGACAAAACCGCCGAGGCTTGCCACCTGCGATACGCCCGGGACGCTTTCAAGCGCAAGCTTTATGTTCCAGTCCTGAGCAGACCTTAATTCCGAAAGGTCATACCTGCCTTCTTCATCAACAACCGCGTAGCTGAAGCCCCATCCGACGCTTGTCGCATCAGGGCCCAGCACGGGATTAACATCAGCAGGCAGTTTGTTTTTTACTGACTGCAGGTACTCAAGCACCCTGGCCCTGGCCCAGTAGATGTCCGTCCCTTCATCAAAGATAATATAGATAAAGGAACTCCCCAAAAATGAAAAACCGCGCACTGCCTGAACCTTAGGGGCGGCAAGAAGCGTTGATGTTATAGGGTAGGTAATCTGGTCTTCAACCAGGTCAGGGCTCCGCCCCTCCCATGCAGTGTAAATAATGACCTGTGTGTCACTCAGGTCCGGGATGGCGTCAAGCGGGATTTTTTCTATGGCCCAGTAGCCCCATACGCACAGAAAAATCACCAGTAGAAAAACAAGGAATTTATTCCGCGAGCTGTATTCTATGATTTTAGCTATCATAATTCGTGACTCGTAACTGTAATGTTTTTATTGTTTATGGTGAGAGGGGGGATAAAAAGTCTTGTTGCAACACCTTTAAACAGGCGATTATTTTTATGAAAAACTTTTTGCATAATCTCTCTGTTAAGTCAAAAAAATAATCGCCTCTCAATAAATCCTGTTGCGTTTCAAGAATTTTTAGACACCCGCCTCTCACCATAGGCATTTCAGTGCTTATGTCCGAGAGGTTTTACGCCCTTTAACTGCGCCTCTGAATCAATCAGGAAATTGGCTGATACGGCAATTTTTTCGCCCTTTTTAAGTCCTGCAAGCACTTCCCTCAGGCCCTCAGCCCTTAAGCCGAGCATAACCTCCCTCGGCTCAAAATAGCCGTCGCCCTTGTCAACATAAACCACCTGCCTTGTCCCTGTGTCAATTACGGCATCATCAGGAACAGCAAGTTTCCTGCCTAATCCTATCTTTATCTCAATGCCGGTAAACATCTGCGGCATAAGCTGAGCTCCGGTGTTCGGTATTGAAAACCTGACTTTAGCAGTCCTTGTCTCTGCTGAAAGCGAGGGATATATATAGTCAATCTTTGACGAAAACTCCCTGCCTGGCAGATAACTCAGCGCAATCCTTGATGCATCGCCGGGTTTTACAAAAGGCAGCTCATACTCATAAATATCCGCAATTATCCATAAATTTGAAAGGTCGGCTATTTTGAACAGCGGCTCGCCTGCCTTTATCATCATGCCCTCAAATGCCGCCTTTTCACTGACATATCCTTCAACCGGGCTGTAAATAGTCAGCGCCTTCACCGGCCTGCCGAGTTTTTCAATCTCTTCTATCTGCTTGTCGCTGATGTCCCAGACATAAAGCCTTTTCCTTGCCGCATTGAGAAGGGAAGCAGCGCTCTCCTCAAGCGCAGTGCCTGACTGCTTTTGTCTCCATTTAAACGCGATGAGATATTCCTCCTGAGTTGAAATCAGCTCGTGGCTGTAAATGCTTAATAGCGGTTCTCCCTTTTTAACATACCTGCCCGTATAGTTTACAAAAAGCTTTTCAATCCATCCTTCAATATGCGTGGTAATGGTTGTTATCCTTCTTTCATCATATTCCACACGGCCGACGGTCCGGATGATTTTCTGAAGAGGCTGAAAATCAACCGCAGCCGTCTTTACGCCCATCATCTGCTGTTTTTCAGGAGATATCTCAACCAGCGGGGTCTCTTCCGCCTCTTCAGCCTGAGCCTGAGACACTTCCTTTGCCTCTTCGTGTGTAGTGTGTGCGACAGGCGGAGGGGCTGTCCTTTGTTTATAGAAATATAATCCTGCGGCAGCGGCGCCTGAAATAACAATTATGATTATGAGGGCGATAATTTTTCTTTTCATTTCTGAATCTCCTTAAGCTCTTTCCCTACCAAAGCCTCAATCCTTGCAATTGCCTTTTCCTTCTCAACTATCCGGCTATGGTACTGGAGTTTACTGTCAAGAAGCGAATTCAAGTTCTTAAGCAGTGCAATCATCTCCACCCGGCCTGCAGCGTATTCAGCCATAGAAGTTTTTAATGCCATTTCCGCCTGAGGGATAAGCCCGTCCTTATAAAGTCCTGTCAGGGCTTCTGCCGTCTTTGCCATAAGAAAATTGTCTTTTAACTCAAAGGAAATTACCTGCTTTGTTCCCTCGTATTCATGTCTTGCCTGTGAAAGGGCTGATTTCTGCTCAAGCACTGCCATGCTTTGTTTTTTCTTGTAAAATAATGGGATGTTTATTCCAACGCCAAGGCTCCACATATCCTCAAACGGGTCCTTCCGTTTAAAAACACTTGCCGTAAGATTGAAATCAGGATAATATTCCTTCTTAGCCATTTCAACCTTTGCCTCGCCGGCTTTTATCATCTTTCCCCTCACCGTCAATTCCTGCGAATTACTTAACGCCCTGCCCTGAAGCTCTTCAAATGAGTAGGCAAATACAGTCTGTTTCATTTCAGACGGCTTCCCAAGCGGCGCCTCAATGTTCCTGCCTAAAATCATGTTGATCTCCGCCTCGGCGCTTTTCAGCCTTTGTCCTAACATCTGTTCTTTTTCAATCAGCATTGACTTCTCTATCTGCGCCATCAGAACTTCCTGCTGGGAAGCCATACCGGTTGAATACCTTGAAAGCGCAGAGGCTTCAATTTTCTCAAGCACACTGCGTTTTTCATTCAGGATAGCCAGAGACTTATGGTTAAAGTATAGGTCATAATAGGCGGTTTTTACCTTTGACGCCACCCGGAGTTTTACATTGTTGTAATTTGCCTCAAGACCTTCTGCATCACGCTGTGTCATTTCTTTTTTGATGCCGAGTTTGCCGGGGAACGGAAACATCTGGGTTGCGGAAAACATCCACTGTGCGCCTTCCATCTCCCCGAAGGTATATCTGTCCCATCCCTCATTCTGGTATTGAACCATAACTTCCGGGTCAGGCAGGGTTTTTGCCTGAGGGATTTTATAGGCAGCGCTTTTCCATGCCTCTTTTGCTGAAAGGATTTCAGGGCTGTTCAGAAGCGCCTCGTCAATCAACGCCTGCAGGCTCAAATCTTCGGCAAATGCAATGGAGGTAAACAACAAGAAGAAGGCAATAAGGGTCATGTAGCAAGGGGCAAGTAGCAAGGAATGAATTGTATTCCCTTGACAGGCTGTTAAAAAACTATTTTCACGCATTTGGTCGTCATTCCCGTAAAAACGGGAATCCAGTATTTTCAATACGGTCTGGATACCCGCCTTCGCGGGTATGACAATTTTTTTAGTAATAATGGACTTTTTCAATAGCCTGTTGACCCTTGACCCTATGCATTGCACCCATTACGCCTCAGGCCTTACCCCTGACAGCTTTTCTACCTTGCATCCATGGTAAATTTTGCTGTTACAGGAGTTTTCCCGGGCATTAAAATCTTAACGGTAATACCCCAGGACCCTGACATGGACAGATCAAGCTTCGCCTCATAAGCCTTATCTTTCAGCCCTGCTTCCGTATCATAACTCACGGCAGGCATGCCGGGCATTGCAGGCATTGAATAATTTATCTTAATCTTTGTCTTTGGATCTACAAGCATATTTTTATTTGCATCTTCAATCTCAACTTTAACAGGGTTTTCACCCACAAAAGGCGCCTTTTCTGTTTTAAAGTGGACAATAAAACTGCCGGCCTTCTTGTGCAGATGCAGCCCCTTTGCATAGCCGACGCTGGCAAATACAAGCTGGATTATCAGCAAGCCAACACCTATAATATTTATTTTTCTTATCATCTGATTCCTCCTTTTTTATGATATTTTTCTGAATCTTGTGAGCATGCCGATAACTTCATCTATCTTTTTTTGCTTTTCCGCCTCGGATCTGCCCTTAAGCGCATTAGTGACACAGCCCTCAAGATGCCTTTTAAATATCTCCGACTCAACCCTTAATATCGCCCCGACAATAGAATGAAGCTGGGTTAGGATATCCATGCAGTATCTTCCGTCTTCAATCATCTTCTGTATCCCGCGCACCTGTCCTTCAATCTTTTTTAAAAAAACCAGCTGTTCTTCATGTGAAACGCCCTGTTTTGTTTTCATTGTCTTTTTAATGAGTTGCTATCTCCAAGCTCTGAGTTCTTAATCAGAATATACCATACCCACCTACCCTATGTCAAGAAAAAAATCTCGGCTCTTCCAATTTTTATTTTTTGTCTTTATTTGCATTTGATTTTATACAATTTTTTTGTATAATTGAACTACCACGCAGTCCCGACATTTCGGGGCGAGGTATCAAGATTGAAAACGACTTTTCACTATGTCATTCTGGCTTGTCCAGAATCTTTCTGAGAAGGATTCCCGACAAGCGGGAATGACAGCGAGAAATGATAATTTATACCCTAAAGCTAAGCTTCGAGGAATTCTTTGATTAAGGCAAAACGGAGGATTTATGAAATACCAGACAGGCAGGGCTGGACGGATTATTATTGCAAGGTTTGAGGACAGGGAAGATATACTTGGAAATCTTGCCGTAATTGCCAAAAAAGAAGATTTAAAAGCCGGTGTTTTTTATCTCGTCGGGGGGATGCGGGAAGGCAGGATAGTAGTAGGCCCTGAAAAAGATGAGGTGCCGCCAAAACCAGTATGGAAACAACTCGGAGAAAGCCATGAGGTTGTCGGCGCAGGGACCATTTTCTGGCAGGCGGATGAGCCGAAGATTCACTTCCACGGAGCCTTCGGCAAAAAAGACATGGTCAAGGTCGGATGCCTGCGGGAGCAATCTGAGACATTCCTCGTGCTTGAAGCGGTTATTATTGAGATTGAAGGGGTAAAGGCAGTCAGGGAGTTTGACCCCGTCTCGGGGCTTACGCTTTTGAAACTATAGCTGTTTCATGCCTGCGGTTTTATGTTAATCCCGAGTTTTTTTATTTTTACCCTTAATGTATTGCGGTTTATTCCAAGGAGTCTTGCCGCCTTCAGCTGATTGCCGCCTGTTTCAGCAATAACCATCACAATTAACGCCTTCTCCACTTCTGTTATGACGGTGTCGTAAAGATCAAATTTTTCAAGGCGCTTTATATTCCGCATAAACCATTTAAGCCTTTCCTCAATAAACCCTCCGATAGACTTTACCCGCTTTTGCCTGATGTCAAAATCCTCCCTCTGCAGCACATCTGCGTCTGATAAAATGCACGCCCTCTTAACTGCATTTTCAAGCTCCTGCTCATCCTTCCAGTCATGAGTCAAGAGATATTCTCCGGCTTCTTTTGAAAGCTCTTTATGACCTGTCTTAACCTGCCGGTCGGCTAATTGAATGAAGCACCCTGCAAGCAGCAGTATTTCATCGCGCCTTTCCCATAACGGTATATTCTGTTGAAGAGAAGATTTCTCATCCATAGCAGGACCCCTCTATATATCCTTTCGCATAACGATTCTTTGATAGAATTCACACTTTCTGCAATCGCCCAGTTTTTGTGCGATGGCTCCGCTTACTTTTTTGCCGCAGAAGGTCCCTGCAACCACCCAGCACATCCTGCCGTAGTTGGGATATGCGGCGCATTTCATCACCGCAGCTCCTTCTGTCTTCTCAACGCCGCATTTTTGAAATTCCCAGCACATTGTCTTAACAGCTTCCTCCTGGCTTTGATACGGGAAGAACAGCCTGAAAACAGCTCCCTTGCCCTGCATGCTTTCCACTATTACTAATCCATTATGTTCGTCCATAATTTTTTTGCAGATGGAAAGACCAAGGCCGGTGCCTGTGCCGATTTTTTTGGTTGTAAAGAAAGGCTCAAATATAATATCCAATTTATCGTTAGGTATGCCGTATCCGGTATCCGCAATTTCAACAACAACATAGTCAGCATCGTACATACGCCGCATAAAAGTGCTTACACCTAAAGTCCCGCCCTCATGCATTGCGTCTATTGCATTGCCAATTATATTATTTACCGCCTGAACTGCCTGATCCTTGTCTATCAGGACAGGCGGAAGCGACAAATCTAAATTTTCTTTCACCTGAATTGACTGCTCGTCCAGCATGCTTGAAAAGGCATTCAGCGCCTCCCTTATTACTTCATTAATATTAAAGTACCGGAGGCTGAACCTCGCTTCCCGTGAAAATATAAGGACATCCTTTAGTATCCTTTCAAGCCTGTCCACCTCGGAAATCATAAGGTCGGTATACCCCTTTTCCTTTGTGCCTCCGGGAAATTTTTTATTCAGCCTTCTGGCAAACCCGCCTATTGATGTCAACGGATTCCTGATATCGTGGGCTATATCCGCAGTAACACGGCCGATGGCGGCAAATTTTTCAGCCTGCACAATCCGTCCCTGGAGATTCCTAAGCGCATCTATGGACTTTTGCAGATCCTTATTGAGATTTTCTATCCTGCCCTTGTCCTTCTTGAGCCTGTTGGAAAGCATGCCGATAGGCACGGCTATTAAAAAAAGTACTGCAGCCTTAATATAAAAATCATTCCACTGAAATTCCGTAAGCTTGGCTCCGCTGCTTAAAAAGTAAAGTATTGCCGACACAGCCGCCACACAGGTGCCTATGATATGCCCGTAGTAAAAAGCATACAGCGCCGTCATCAGATAAAACCCGCTGAAAAACTCGCTGTCAAATCCGCCTGTCAGATTTACAAGCAGCGATATAAAAGAAAGATCAAGGCAAAGCGAAAGCAGATAAATAATTCTCTTCCTCTGCGGAAAAACAAAAAGCCAGAAGTATACAATGAGACTGTATACGGCAAAATAAACAAAAAGACCGCTGATACCCCATGCCGGCTCTTTTGAAATGTCTAAAAATAAAAGCCAGCCAACCCCTCCGGCAAATACAATGCTGCGCAGAACGATAAATGCAGTATCGGCAATTTCTATTTGGGCTTTAGCTGTGTCCCACTGCGCCTTTAATTTATTATAAATATGGCTGCTCATTTTTTATATCAAGGAAACGCAAGGTTTGTTTAAACAGTAACAAATTTACATAATAGAATACAAGACAACGATAGAATACAAGACAACGCATCAAAACAAATAATTTTATCAAAAATATTTTTATTCCACATTTCATCCACTGCATTTTCACAGCAAAACACAGTAAAAATCAAGGACTTGCAAAAACTCCACTTTCCCCTTGACATATACAATATATTGTGGTTTAATCATGTTTAACCTCTAAATAGAGGGGTGCTGGGTAAAATTACGCAGTAATGAAAAACAACAAAACATTCGGTCGTTTAACAGGGAATTGGGTATAGGAAAATATTTATGGGGATGGAGAAAATAAGATAATGTCTTATAAAATAATTTGCGGCAGTTGCACCGAAAAACTAAAGGCAAAAAAACTAAAAGACATTGACCTTACTTTTCTTGATCCGCCTTTTAATCAGGGCAAAGAATATGCTGAGTACGATGACAATCTACCCGATGAAATCTATTGGCAGTGGATGCAAAAAATATGTTCGAGTATTTATGCCCTAACCTCTGAGGGCGGGGCAATTTATTTTATGCAGAGAGAAAAAAATACAGAATATGTATTGAACTGTCTTAGAACATCCGGTTGGAACTTACAAAATTTGATAGTCTGGAAAAAGAAAAGTTCAGCAGTGCCTTGCAGTAACAAGTTTGGTAAACACTACCAGATAATTGCTTTCGCTACAAAAGGAAAGAAATCTCGTGTATTTAACCGCTTGCGAATTAATCCATCTCTGCCTGCGGGTTATAAGTTTGAACGGGAAAACGGCATGTACGTGACAGATGTATGGGATGATATACGAGAGCTTACTTCAGGCTATTTTGCCGGAGATGAAGCGCTAAGAAATCTAAATGGCGAAAGATTTCATAAACAACAAGCTCCTATTGCATTGCTCTTGCGTATTATACTTTCATCAACAAAAATCGGTGATACAGTTTTAGACCCATTTGCAGGAACAGGGACAACTTTGGTTGTTGCAGAACAATTAGGCAGGAAATCCCTGGGGATAGAACTTGATCCTATGAATGTGGAATGTATTGAAAACAGGCTGACAGATTTCAGAGATGACGACAATATTCAACGATATTTTAAGGACTATATTCACACTGAAAACTTAAGTGAGATATGGGACACTGATGAAATTATTTCAACTAACAAAAATGGGGTCTTAAGTTTATTTGGCAAATAAAATGTATTCTATCTATCATTTTTTTAAATCCTTGTTAGATAAAAAACATTTTTTCACCCAGGTGAAAAAATTAGAGGATTTCCCTTTTAAGAAAGGGTTGCTGTCTTGCAAAAATGTCGGGAAGTTTCCTGATATGGCAATACGCATTAATAAATCCTCTGATATGTTTACCGGAGGAGAACTTATAGAATTAAAAGACAGCGGTTCTTATACTGTTTCATCTTTCAATTCAACAATCCCTACAGGAAAAAAAGAAATTTCAAAAATTATTACTGGAGATAACAGCAATACAAAGTTGCAAATGGAACACGCTGGCAACAATATTTACTCATTACCAGAGAGAGATGTATTCTATCTTGTCAGAGGCAGAAAAAAAAGCAGAAAGAAAAAAGATAAAATACAAACTAAGGTTTGTTTGGTTTGTGGAGATTTTTTTGAAACAATCAGAGTAGATGATTTAATTAGTCAGTCATTTTCCCAAGTTCTACAGGAAAGATTACAAGAGAGCAATACAGAAATCTCCGATGAATTGAGAGTTATGCTGCTGTCCATTTTTTCACAGCAAGAAAATTTTAGCAAAGTCAGAACAGTTGATAATGCATCTGTAAAACTTCGTTTTAGAATAATGACAGAAGTTAAAGCTGAAGGAAACATCTTACACTCTAAAAAGTACCCTGAAATTAAAGACAATACATTGAACTTCATCTTGCCCTGTCATAGTACCAATGAAGAAAGGGGTATATTGGACAAGGCAGAAAAGGTATTTAATAAAAAACAGATGAATTCACTTAACATATTCAAAATAAAACATCATTTTAATGGTTATTTTCTCGTATTTCAAGCAGATATATAACTATATTTGTGCAGACAACTTAGTGAATTAATTTTAAAAAAAGGGGGGAGTTATGCAGGCACTTAACGGTCTTACTCTTACATCCAATGCATTAAAGGTTCTTGAAAAAAGGTATTTGAAGAAAAACGAGGATGGCAATATCGTTGAAACCCCTGACGTAATGTTCAGCCGCGTTGCAAAGGCAGTTGCCGGCGCAGATGCAGCTTACGGCAAATCACAGGCTGTGGTTGAAAGTATTGAGAAAAAGTTTTACGAGCTGATGACATCACTTGAATTCCTTCCCAACAGCCCTACCCTTATGAATGCCGGCAGGCCGCTGGGACAGCTTTCTGCGTGCTTCGTTCTCCCTGTAGAAGACTCCATGGAATCCATCTTTGAGGCGGTGAAGAATGCGGCAATAATACATAAGTCAGGCGGCGGCACGGGTTTTTCATTTTCAAACCTGAGGCCCAAGGGCGATGTTGTAGGCTCAACCAAAGGCATTTCATCCGGACCCATTTCTTTCATGACAGTCTTTGACTCCGCTACAGAGGCCATTAAACAGGGCGGTACAAGGAGAGGCGCAAACATGGGCATACTGCGCGTGGACCATCCGGATATCCTTGATTTTATCACTGCCAAAGACCATAACCATAAGCTCAATAATTTCAATCTTTCAGTTGCATTAACAGATGTATTCATGAAAGCATTGGAAAAAGATGCTGAATACGATTTAATTAATCCGCACACCAAAAAGTGCGTGCGCAGTCTTAAGGCAAAAGAAGTCTTTAATCAAATAGTCAGCCACGCATGGAAAAACGGAGAGCCAGGCATTGTTTTTATTGACAGGATAAACGGCTCCAATCCAACGCCGAAACTCGGGGTCATTGAAAGCACCAACCCGTGCGGCGAGCAGCCTCTTTTACCCTATGAATCATGCAATCTGGGCTCCATCAATCTTGCAAAACACGTTAAGATTGACGCCTTGCACACTGCTGACGTTGACTGGGAAAAACTCAGGAAGACCGCACGGACAGCAGTACATTTCCTTGACAATGTGATTGATGTTAATAAATATCCGCTTATAAAAATAGATGAAACCACGAAGTCAAACAGAAAAATAGGGCTTGGAGTCATGGGATGGGCTGATATGCTTATTCAGCTCAGCATCCCGTATCATTCAGGCGAGGCGTCAAAGCTTGCAACTGAGATAATGCGATTCATCCAGACCGAAGGCAGAAAAAAATCCGAAATGCTGTGTGAAGAAAGGTGCGCATTCCCCAGTTTTGCAACAAGCATGTACAGCGGCGGAGCGCCTCTTAGAAATGCCACCATTACAACCATTGCGCCGACAGGGAGCCTTTCAATAATTGCCGGCTGTTCAAGCGGCATAGAACCTTTATTTGCAGTGTCTTTCGTGCGGAATGTGCTTGAGGGCACAAAGCTTTATGAGGTCAATCCTCATTTTGAAAGCATTGCAAAAGAAAGGGGCCTCTGGAGCAAAGAGCTTATTGAAAAAATTGCCGAGAAAGGGAGTATTCAGGAGTTTAGTGAAATACCCGAAGACATAAAGAGGGTGTTTATCACAGCGCATAATGTTTCTCCGGTGGACCACATAAGGATGCAGGCGGCCTTTCAAAAACATGTGGACAATGCCGTTTCAAAGACCGTTAATTTCCCGCATGAGACCTCTGCAAAGGATGTGGAAGATGTTTATCTACTTGCCTATGCACTTGGATGTAAAGGCGTTACTGTTTACAGGGACGGCTCAAGGGAGGAGCAGGTCCTTTCCACAGGCAAAACCGCCTCAGAACAAAAAACCCAGACAGACGCGCCCGTCAATACAGAATATGTACAAAAAATAGTTCCAAAGAAACGGCCCGAAGCAATCAAGGGGACCACAAGGCTTTTGAAAACCGGATGCGGGCATCTATATGTTACTGTCAATGAGGACACAAACGGCAATCTCTTTGAGCTCTTTACGCACATGGGAAAGGCCGGAGGGTGCGCCGCAAGCCAGGCCGAGGCCATCGGAAGGCTTGTCAGCCTTGCATTAAGAGGGAATATTGAACCTGTTGAGATTGTCAAACAGCTCCGGGGCATAAGCTGCCACAGCCCTGCCTGGGCAGAGGGAGGAAGGATAGCCTCATG
>JACRGX010000066.1 GCA_016212185.1 Nitrospirota bacterium | reverse complement strand
TCTTGTAGGTACCTCCGCTTGATGAACTGAGATTATGCTTTGTGTTTGATACTACGTTGCCGTTGGTCGCCGCATTAAGTGCATATACCGCCCCTAATGCTAAGAGTATTACTAATCCTATTGTCAATGCTTTCTTCATCTGTTTCACCCCCTTCCCTTGTACATCTTAAGCCCTTGTATCAAGTTCTTCTAATTATAGAAATGCAAAAAATATGCCATTTGTTTTTGTTTATTTAGTTGCAACTAAAAATAGTTTGTTTTTGATTAAAAATCAATTGGTTAAATGCTTTGTTGTTTTTTCCCACTGTCAACTGTTAACTGTCAACTGTTGACTCTTTTGCGTTATCTCACTCAGTTTGTATAGTGATTTAACGCTATGAACAGTTATGGTTTGCCGGCTTCCTTGGGGGTTACGCTGCCCAGACTGCTTTTTTTGAACTTTTCGCTTAAGTATTGGAAAATATTAACCCTTCTATTGTACTGGTCTGCAACATAAATCCTGTCATTCCCATCAATATAAATGCCTGCCGGAAGCCAGAATTTTCCCTCTCCCTTGCCCATCTCGCCAAAAGCCAATAAAAGCTGTCCCGACCTATCAAAAATCTGGACATTGTTAAAGGCGGCGTCAACTACATAGATGTTGCCGTCGGAGTCAACGGCAATCCCTTTGGGTCTTGCAAACTGACCGGGAGAGTCGCCTATGCTGCCGAATTTAGATATAAACTTACCGTCAGAGTCAAATATCTGAACCCTGAAATTCATGCTGTCGGTGATATAGAGTTCTCCATTATTATTGCTCATAGATATGTTTGTGGGGAAATTAAACTCCCCGTCCTCAGAGCCGCGCTTTCCGAATTCAAATAAAAAATTCCCGTCCTTTGAAAATGTCTGAACATTATGCTTTTTGGCGTCAACAATATAAATTCTTCCAAGTTTATCGTTCACCGCAACACCGACAGGCTGTTCAAACTGTTTTTTCCCGCCGAATGTGCTCTTAAATTTGCCTTTCTTGTCATAAACCACCGCCCGGTCCTGATCTGCGTCAGCAACATAAATATTACCCTCTGCATCCGTAGTAATGCCAATAGGCTTTCTTAGCGATCCCACCCCCTCTTCCCCGATGTTGTAGACTTTTTTCTCTACTGTGTCAAAGACTACAACTATACCCGCTCCAGTATCTGTTATATACACCCTGCCCTCTGCGGCATGGACACCGTAAGGCTTTCCAATGCTTGTCCCTGCATCAGTTTCGCCGAGAACACTCTTAAGAAACTTCTCGGTTTTGGTTTCTTCCTTGATGTCATGCTCGTTCCTTAACCATCCTACCCACCTTACTTTAGGCTCATCAGGCGGTAATGGCCATACAAGCTCCACTATCCTTTTTTCAGGCGCTGCACAGGAAAATAATGTAATGCTTAAACAAAGCACCAGCACAAAAAAAACGGGGATTTTTATCCGGCGCCGCAGTGTTAATGCTAATCTATCTTCTTGATGGAATAAATCTTTCATTTAATTTTTAAACTAACATAAGCAAAAGAGCGGTGTCAAATTAAAGATAGCCGAATTTCTGCATCCTGTATCTCAGGGCGTCGCGTGTGAGGCGGAGCAGTTTTGCCGCCTTTGTCTGATTGCCGTTAGCCATTTGCAAGGCCTGACGTATAAAATCTTTTTCAAGGTCTTCAAGGGAAATGCCGCCCATGGGAAGCGCAAGCTGCACTTCTTCTCCGGTCTTTTCTTCCTCTTCCTTTGTAATCGGCTTGTGCGAATAATCCGCTATTTCCACAGGGAGATACTGCAGGTCTATAACATTTCCGCTTCCAAGTATGCAAAGCCTTTCTACAATATTCTTCAGCTCCCTTATGTTGCCGGGCCATGGATAATTCATCAGCAGTTCTTCAACCTCTGGGGTTATGCCCTTCACCTCTTTTTTTATCTCTTTGCCGAATACCGCTGCAAAATGCATAATCAAGGGAATTATATCCTCTTTCCTCTCTTTAAGCGGAGGAACATCAATAGGTATTACCTTAAGCCTGTAATAGAGGTCCTCCCTGAAGTTCCCCTCTTTTACCGCCTTTCCCAAATCCTTGTTCGTAGCGGCGATAATTCTCAGGTCCACCCTTATATCCTTGAGTCCGCCTATGCGCTTAAATGTGTGCTCTTCTACAACCCTCAGGATCTTTGCCTGCGTAGAGGGCTTCATATCGCCGATTTCGTCAAGATATATTGTGCCCCCTTCAGCCAGCTCAAACAGTCCTTTTTTAGCCACTTTGGCATCGGTAAAAGCCCCCTTTTCATAGCCAAAAAGTTCGCTCTCAACAAGGGTTTCAGGCAGGGCCGTGCAAGTCACCTCAATAAACGGTTTGTCGGCGCGTGCGCTGTTATAGTGGATGGTCTTTGCCATAAGGTCTTTTCCTACGCCGCTTTCTCCCTGAATAAGGACTGTCGTGGCATCGCTTTCTGCGATCTTTCCGGCAAGGGCAATCATCTTCTGCATTGATTCGGAATGGCCTGCAATATTTTCAAAACTGTATTTTTCCTGCTGTTTGCCCCTGAGCTGGCGCACCTCTTTTTTTAATGTGACAGTCTCAAGCGCCTTTTTTATCAATATCTTGATCCGGTCCAGGTCAAACGGCTTCTCTATGTAATCATAGGCTCCTAATTTTATTGCCTTGACAGCGCCTTCAACACCGCCGTGGGCTGTAATCATAATCACCAGCGCGTCCTTATCCAGTTCTTTTATCAGCTCAAGAGTTTTAATGCCGTCTATCCCTGAGAGATGCACATCCAAAAGCGTAATATCAGGGGTTTCTGATTTGAAAACTTCAAGTCCCTCTTCGCCTGAGCCTGATGTTGTAACATCATAACCTTCTTTTTCCAGTCCCTGCTTGAGCGACCAGGTAATAAATTTTTCGTCGTCTATGACTAAGATTTTATTCATTGTTTAACCAGTCACAGCGCCCTGTGGAGTAATTTGTTTCTTTACGGGTAAAAATACGGTAAAAGCGCTTCCCTTCCCAAACTGACTTTTAACCGTAATCATCCCCCCGTGTTCTTCAACAATCCTCTGGCTTATTGAAAGGCCGATGCCTGTGCCCTTAACTTTCTTCGTGAAAAACGGGTTGAATATCTTTTTCATATCCTCCGGAGAGATGCCTACTCCGGTATCTTCAAATTTAACCTCCAGCCACTCTTCTTCATTATTGTCGTTGCCTAAAACTATCCCGGATAATTCCTTTGATTTTTTTAGCGCTGTTGAAATCTTCAGATTCCCTCCGTCCGGCATGGCCTGAATGGCGTTAATGGAAAGATTTAAAAAAACCTGCTGTATCTGTGCGGCATCCAGCATTGTCTCAGGGAGATCTTTCCCGAACTCGGTGTCTATTTCAGTATTGCCCTTTGCCGCCACCTGTCTGATAAAAAACAGGGTCTTCTCAAGAATATAGTTTATATTGTTAGGCGACATCTGCGGCGGCGTCGGCCTTGCGTACAGCAGGAGGTCCCTGACCGCCTGATCCAGCCTCTTTACCTGATTCTGCATCTCATCCGTAATCTCCCGCTTCGGGTCATTGGGCGGGAAATCAGCCGCAAGTATTTGTATGGCTCCGCTGATGCCGGCCAGCGGATTTTTTATCTCATGAGCAATGCCCGAGGCCAGCTCGCCGAGGGATGCCAACTTTGCCGCCTTCTGAACCTGCTGCCTGTGATGTTCCTCAATCTGTTTTTTGGCCGCCTCAAGCGATTCTACCATCCTGTTAAAACTTTGGGCTAATTGCCCGAGCTCATCTTTCTTGTTAATGTTCATCCTGACAGTCGGGTCCCCGCCTTCTATTTTTTTAATAACGCTGATCATTGCGTTTATGGGCCTGCCGATCAGTATCCCAACCACAAAGAGAAATGCCCCTGAAATAAGCACCGTGCCGACCATTGCATTCATCAGGTGTTTTCTTTTGAATTCCCGTATCGCCTGATAGACCGCTTCAACAGAGACTTCAATATCAATGACCCCGAGTATTTTCTTCTCAAAGCCGTGGCACTTGTGGCATGCCGGAAGGTTCTGGATGGAATTTAATGTTGACGCATAAGTATGCTCGCCCTTTTTTATCAAAAAAGGCGCATTGCCTTTATCCGCCCTGAATCTCTCAAGGTCTTCCTTGTATATTTGTTTCCCGATGTCTCTTGGATCTGAAGAGGCCACCATAATTCCGGTTTCAGGATGAAAAATCCGCAGTTCTTTCAGCTCCGGACTGTTTCTAACCAGACTTTCCATCATGGCCTGCAGTTCACGCCATCTGTTTTCCAGCATAAGCACCATAATGCCGTGCTTTATCCTGTCGGAAAGCAGTACCGCCTTTTCCTTCTGCTCGGTCAGAAGTTTTGATTCAGTTACGGCTATGTCTTTCCATGTAGTTATAAACATAGTGGCGGAAATAATAAGGAGGGCCGTTATAGTTATCCTAAACTTTAAAGTATTAAACATTTGTCGTGTTATTTTTTATTATAAGGCACGTCTTCTTAAATTAACAAGTTTTCCTGTAATCACATTAACTACCATATTCCCGGAAATGGTAATCAGGCAGTTATTTTTGATGGCACTTCATGCACAAGGCAAATGCGCTCTGCGCCTCCAAAGCCCAGAGGCGCGGATAATTAGATGCATGGGGATTATGACAGCTTGCGCAGGACATCTCTTTACCTTCCCTGACAGGGTCAGACCTTCCGCGGGTCGGGTGCCCCCCCTCATAGACAAAACCGGCAATAATGTGTCTGCCTGTGCCGTTTTCCACATGACAGGTTATACATAAATCCCATGCGGGTTTAACAAGATTAAAAGGGTTCTCTGACGCATGCGGGCTGTGACATATGGCGCAGTTGCCGGTATTGACCGGGCCGTGGATGTATTTTTTGGCATGCCAGTCCTCCTTTTGTTCAATATGGCAGCCAAAGCATGTATCCGTGTCCGGTTTCTTAATAAAATATATCGGCTTTGCCTCGGAGTTATGACAGCTGAGGCAGCTCCAGACAGATGCCGGCCCGTGGACAAAAGGATAAGCAGTCATCTTTTTATGGCATGAATAGCATGTGGAAGGAGAGGTTTTGCTGTCTTTAAAAGATGAAAAAGTGGCAGGATTTACCGGCTTTTTATCGCTCTCACCCGGCTTCATCGCATGACACTCCGCACACAGCGAAGTATCCGTCATATGAAAATTTTTCTTTTGGAAAACAGCAGGAGGATTTCTATATCCCCTTTCAAGGTCTGACCTTCTGAATATATCAAAGGCAATGGTTTCAACCGGGTTTTTGTCTTTAATGGCCGATACTTCAATCTTATTAACTCCGAGGGACAACTGTACAGAAAAACATTCAACCTTTTTGCCCGGAGCTATGCTTGCCTGCTCGCTGCCGTTTACCTTTACTTTTATCAGGTCGGCTGAGTCTGGAGTCACGCTTAAGGAAACTCCCAGAAGCCCGAATTCCATTACGGTTTTGTCAGGGGGATAATTTACGGTCAGAATTTTCTGATTGCCTTCTGCATAGGGAACTAAAAGCAGAAAAAGCAAATATGAAAAAAAAACATTCTTTATTGACATTGAGATATCATTGAAGGGAGGATTTGCTTCTTAATAATCTTTTCAATTGATTTTTTATACATCTCCGCGGCCTTGTCTTTGTCGCCTTTTTGCTCATAGGCCCTTCCGAGTTCATAGTATGTCATCTGAGGATACGGATTTGCCGTGCCTGCGGCAGTGAGGATTTCAATTGCCTTATCAAGCTCTCCCTTTAAAATAAGCGCCCCTCCCTGTCCTGTCTTTGCATCATGAGAGCCCGGGTCCAGTTCCAGAGTCTTATTAAATTCATCAAGCGCCTTGTCCGCCTCTTTTGTTTCAAGAAATAAGAAACCCAGCAATAAATGCGCCTTGGCAACAGACGGTTTTGCCTCTACCGCCTTTTTTGCCGAATCCAATGCCTGGTCAAAGAGCCTGTTTTTCATAAACTCAAGCGCAAGGTTATATTTTCTTTCAGCCTCAATTGCTGCCTTGTCCTGCTCCTCTCTTTGCGGGTTAAGCAGGCTCTGCAGGTTTTCTTCGGTTATTTCCCCGAGCAGAAGGCGAAGCTGTCCTTCAAGACTCAGTTGATAGGTAGGCGCATGCCCGGCGGTGTTATAGGCAAGTTTGCCGTCCTTGCCGATAAGAAGGGTTGTCGGGTAAACCCTTATTTCAAAATTACCGTAAACCTGCCGGTCCGCATCTATGAGAACAGGGAAGTCTATTGCATTATCGCTGATTATCTTGCTTATTGCCTCCTGATTTTCCTCTCCCGGAATTAAACTCAGCGCCTGCACGCCTTTTTCCTTATACCTCTTTGCAATTTCCCTGACATCTTTAAGCGCATCAATAGAGCGGCTCAGCGCCGCCTTCCAGTAGACAATAATCACGGTCTTCCCCTTATATTCACTCAATGAAACCTGTTTACCGTCAATGCTTTTCAGGGAAAAATCAGGCACTGTCTCTCCTTTTGAAATATTTATGGCTCCGGCATAAGAGGCAGGAGTGATTAATAACAGCGCCGCCAGTAAAAAAGCAACAATCATGGGTTTATCTCCTTTTTGACCCTGTCGTATTTTTTAAGCTTATGACAACCCGGGGTACAGCTTCCGCCTGTTGCTGTCATTTGGAAATTAAGCGGCAGCTCCCACGC
This sequence comes from Nitrospirota bacterium, assembly GCA_016212185.1. NCBI lineage: Bacteria > Pseudomonadati > Nitrospirota > Nitrospirota bacterium. Next base: position 2,569 of record JACRGX010000066.1, on the reverse strand, counting down.
GCCGAAAGGCACTGCCTCGCGAATATGTTTGGGATAATTGCTCGCATGGGTTTCATGACATGCGCGGCAGGTTCTGCCCTTTTCAATCTTGTTAACATGCCTGAAATGAAGATTCACCTCGCCGTTGCGGAAATTTGTCAGCTTGGTGGTTTGCGGGTCCTGTACAATCGTTTTCTCATGGCAGCTAAAACAGAGATTATAATTATCAGCGTTATAACTCATATAAAAGACTGATGGGTAAGGCTCCTTCAATATTCTGAAATTACTTGAGCCGTGCGGGTTATGGCACCCTGAACAGTCATTTTCCTTTATGGGTCCGTGATGGTCTTTGTTTTCACTTAACAGCTTCTTCATGTTGACAAGCGTCCTGCCGTCCGGCGTCTGGACCTCTTTGTCGTGACAGCTCAAGCATAACTCAAGCGGAGCCATGGAGAGCCTTTTTGCGATGTTTGATGAATGCGGTTCATGGCAGTTCAGGCATTTCTTCCCTATTGCCAGCGCTCCATGCTGGACAGACGCCTTATCCAGCCACTCCTTTTTATCTTTGTGGCAATTGAAGCAAAGCTCGGGAATTTCAGCGCTCATCATAAATTGTTTTTCCGCAGAGTGAGGATTATGGCATTTGGCGCAGTTTTCGGCAACTGGCTTGTGAATAACCTTTGCCTTCATAAATTTTTCCGCCTGATCCGTATGGCAAGAAAAACATAATGTGGTTGGTTTTGCCTTAAGATTTTTTTCGTAATCCGCAGTATGCGGTTCATGGCATGCCACGCACCCTCCGACAGCCGCAGGCCCGTGGACAAATTTCCCGGCAACAATTTTTGCGTCATGGCAGATAAAGCAAAGCTCGGCTCCCTGAGCAACAAGCTGAAATTTATAAGGAGAGCTGTGCGCACTGTGACATGCAGTGCATTCACCGCTTTTCACCGGCGCATGGGTAAACTGCCTTTCTTTAAATTTGTCGTGACAGGTATAGCAGAGTTTATCTATTTGTTTGATTTTGGAAAACTTATTCTTGGCAGGGTTGTCCTTATGTTTTTGAGAGTCCCCGTGACAAACAATACATTCTCCGGCATCTACCGGCCCGTGGACAAATTTGTCCTTTACAATTTTAGGGTGGCACGAAGACGTAATACACCCCCCTGTTTTTTCCTCTGCATATGTTTTGTTATCAAAGAAAGTCAACGCCGCAAATACTGCAATCACACACAAAAAAAAGCTGGTCGTTGTTTTTTGTATCAAAGGCCCTCCTTTCCACAATTTGCAGAAAGAGTATATTTTATCAATGCATTATAACCAAATACCTGCGTTTAATTCAACAAGTCCGCTGCTTCTGGTTCATAAACCTGCCCCGCATAATCAGATTTTTATAACGACAGCTTAATGCACTATTAGCGGGTTCTTTCCGTATTGAAAAGACCGGGATTTAATCTTTTAGCTGTATCAAACTGCTCCTTTGCCTCATCAAACCGTCCCATGGATTTATAAGCAATGCCCAAGTTTAAATGAGTATATGCATTATATGGTTCCAACCTTAAAGCAATCTGATAATGTTCAATGGCCTTATCGCTCCACTTTTTAAAGTAATAATAAGTAAAACCAAGATTATTATGCGCCAGTGCAAAATCAGGATTTATTTTTAAAGCATTCTGATAATGCTCAATAGCTTTATCAATAAAGCCCATATTCTTATAAATATTACCGAGATTATTATATGCCTCTTTGTAATTGGGATTTAGACTTAAAGCAATATAATATTCCCTAACAGCTTCCTCCAGCCGTTTATGATTTTGATAGGCAAGTCCAAGGTTGAGATGTACCCTTGACTTATCAGGCGACTTTCTGTTTACATCCTCCCACAACCTAATCTCATCTTGCCATACCAGATTCCTTTTATAAGTGGCGATGGAGAGGGAAAGGACTAAAGCAGCAAGCAATAAGACCGTAATGCGTGATGCGTGATGAGAGAGAAAGGATGAAGGTTGAAAGTTGAAGGATGAAAGATAAGGAATGAAATAAAAAACGGCGCTGACAAAGGCGATTATTAAACCTATGCTTGGCAGATACATTCTATGCTCAAAAATCACATCTACAATAGGAATAACACTTGACTCAACAGACAGGGTTATGAAGAACCAGAAAAGGCCAAAGGCGGTGAGACGTAAATAGTGAACAGTGAACAGTGAACGGTGAACAGTAAACGGTGAATGACCCCCTTTTATTCCCCCTTTGTTAAAGGGGGATGTAGGGGGATTTTTTGAACAAGAATAAAGATAAGCCCCAAGTCCCAAGATAGACAACAGAAGCAGAAATGACAAAAACACATTTGGATTTAGAAAAGAGTTATATATCGGATAGTCATAATCAAGGTTCTGGTTTATCGGCAGGAACAATAATCTGATATAAGTCACAATTACCCTGAACTGGGTAAAAAGATAGTCCAGCCTTGACATATCGGTCTGAAGCCTTGCTGTCTCAGATACATCGCTCAGCAAATCTCCGGCAGATGTGTCAGCCCCGATATAGGAAACAGGGATGATGAGCAGGGTTAGGAGAAAGGGGGTTAGAT
>JACRGX010000065.1 GCA_016212185.1 Nitrospirota bacterium | reverse complement strand
GTAAAAAACATTGAAGATGTATTAAACAGCAATTGCAAAAGAGAAATCGCTGAAATGAATTCCATTGCAGACACCGAAGGAGCATTGATAAAAACACGCCTTGAAGAAGGTGATATTCATAGGAAAATCGTAGAAGTTGCCGAAGAAGAAAGGTGCGACATCATCATCATGGGAGCGCGCCGCAGACGGAACTGGATAAGCAGGTTCTTGGGCGATCATGTCGTGGAAAAAGTTATTAACCAAGCCCCCTGCCCCGTGTTTGTGGTAAACTCCTGACAAATTCCCTATAAATTATCCTCTATATTTTTCTTTTTCCATCTTTTAGTGATAAAATAACTCACCATGTCTTTGAAGAAAAAGATAATCCTCGGCTTTCTCACAAGCTCAATAATTATTGTCGTCATTATGATCTTTGGCTTTGTCAGCTTCATTGAAATCAGAAAAGAGATACATTACCTTGAACTATCCGACAACCTCAGAAGCAAATCCCTGCAGCTCAGACGTCATGAAAAGAACTTTTTCCTTTACATGGACGTCAGCGCTGTTGAAAAAGTTCATACTTATTTAAATGATATAAAGCTTCTTCTTAATCAGGGCAAAAGCGCTTATAAAAACAACTACCTGCTCGTACTTGAGAAAAAAATTGACGAATATGAGCAGAAGTTTAACCATATTGAAGCCATCTTCTATGAAGTTCGGGATAGATTAGCAAAGCTTAAACCTTTAAATTCCCGGTATTCTGTTTTTTTTGAACTGATTGAATCTACATTTTTTGAACGCCCTATCATAACCGCAGAACTTTTAAAAAAGACCTTTTTACTGCGTGAAGAGGATTCAATAATTAAAAACCTTCAGGAATTGAATACCGAGATGACCGCCATAAGAAAAGACGGGGAAGAAATACTGACCATATCTAATGACATGGATAAGTCGGCAAGAGAAAAGGTAGACAAAGCAATGGTCGTATCGCAGACCACGGCATTAATCCTTTTCCCGATGTTTATTTTTGTGGGGTTGTGGGCGTTGTTCGGGATAAGTCAGAGCACTGTGAAGCGCCTGAAAATTCTTTCCGATGCAATTGAAGAGACAGGCAAAGGGCACTTCTCATCTCTGAAAATTCCGGAAAAACAGGACGAGATAGGCTTGCTGATTAAGACCTTTAACAAAATGAAGGCAGATCTGATTGCACGGGATGAGGAGCTTAACAGAAAAAATGAGGAACTGCTCCAAAGCAGGAAACTGGCATCCATAGGAACGCTTGCATCCGGGGTGGCCCATGAACTTAACAACCCGCTTAATAATATTTACCTTGCGTCTCAGATATTATCAAAAGAAATAGACCAGGTAATAGAGTCGGAAGCCTGCCCTGAAGTAATCACTGAAAGCGTCAGGGACATTGCTTCGCAAACGCTCCGGGTGAAAAGGATAGTCAGCGACCTCCTTGAGTTTGCCAGGGAAAAAGGCCCTGAACTCAAAAAAATCAACATAGTCCATCTGGTCCATGACGTGCTTAATCAAATGCAGACGTCGGGCGAGATGTCAGATGTACAGTACAATCTTGCTGCCCCTGAAAACATTGAACTCCCTGCAGACAGGCATCTCATGGAGCAGGTCTTTATAAATCTTTTCATCAATGCCGTTGATGCGATGGAAGGCAAGGGCTTGCTGGATATCAGAATGGATGCCGTCAACACCGGCGTACAAATTAAAATCACTGACACAGGCAGGGGCATCCAGCCGAAAGATATATCAAGAATTTTTGACCCGTTTTTTACCACAAAGGAAAAAGGCACAGGGTTAGGACTGGCGATTGCTTACAACATAATAAAAAAGCATAATGGTAAAATAGATGTCGTGAGCGAACCTGACAAGAAAACTACTTTCACTATAATACTGCCGAAAGAACAATGAACCTTAATATCCTGATTGCAGAAGACGAAGAGATAACACTAAAACACCTTAAGTATGCTCTGGAAAAAGAGGGCTATGCCGTAACAGGCGTAAAAAACGGCATTGAAGCCTTCAATAAACTTGAGAAAGAGGAGTTTGACATTCTCATTGCCGACATAAAAATGCCCGGCATGGACGGCATAACGCTTCTCGGCAAGGTAAAAGACAACTATCCCGCCACTGATGTAATAATAATCACAGGTTTTGGCAGTATTGAATCTGCGGTTGAGGCAATGAAAAAAGGCGCATTTGACTACATCACCAAGCCCTTTAATCTGGATGAGCTGAGCCTTAAAATCAAAAAAATTCAGGAAAAAAAAACCTTACAAAAAGAAAACATAGCCCTTAAAGTTTCTCTGGGGATAGGCAGGGATTACCCTTTCATAGCAAAAAGCAGGGTGATAAAAAGGGTGGTAGAGATTGTAAACAGCATAACAAATTCTGACTGCAATGTCTTGCTGACCGGAGAGAGCGGCACAGGCAAAGGGCTTATAGCAAAGCTCATCCACTACACAGGTCCCCGCAAAGAAAAACCTTTTTTGGCGGTAAATTGCGCAATCTTTACGGAAGAACTTCTTGCAAGCGAACTTTTCGGACATGAAAAAGGGGCCTTCACCGGCGCCGTCGCCACTAAACAGGGACTTATTGAAATTGCAAACACCGGCACATTATTTCTTGATGAGATAGCGGAGATGTCAACAGCCCTGCAGGCAAAACTGCTTAAGGTAATTGAGGATAAAGAATTCCTGCGCGTAGGCGGCACAAGGCAAATCAAGGTTGACGTAAGGTTCATTGCCGCAACAAATCAGAATATCAATACGCTCGTATCCGACGGAAAGTTCAGAGAGGATTTATTTTACAGGCTCAATGTCATGGATATTCATATACCTCCGCTACGGGAAAGAAGGGAAGATATTGTCCCGCTCAGCAATCATTTTTTAGAAAAACATTCTAAAAAGGTAAATAAAAAGATAAGCGGTTTCGGCAAAGAAGCGATAGATATGCTCATGGCATATAATTTTCCGGGCAATGTCAGGGAGCTTGAAAATATTATTGAGCGGGCCCTTATTCTGGAGAAAACCTCCCGTATAATGCCTGAGAGCCTTCCCCAGAGCATAAAGTTATTTCAGGTTGAAACAATCACCCCTAAAAAAATAAAAACAATTGACGAGATAAATAAAGAATATGCAGAAAAAGTGCTTGAGTTTGTGGAGAACAACAGAGCAAAAGCGGCTGACCTTCTGGGCATCTCAAGGACAAGCCTCTGGCGGATACTTAAAAAGTAATAACATTCCGAAGCATTAGATTCCATTATCTTCCTTCAACGTAAAGTTTTTTTCGTAAAAATTCCTCCTCAACAAAAAGTCTGCAAGGTAATTAAATCTATAACTCCTTTCATGATGTTAGTGATAAAACCGTTCACCTGCGTTCATATTTGAAACAATAATTTAAGCGTCAAAAAATAGCTTTCCATTTAATTCCAATAAGTTATGAGCTGGCATGCTTCTTTCTATTACCTATGTAGAAGTTCAATTTAAGGAGGGAATACATGCAAGAAAAAATCTTATTTGTAACAAAGGGAGGTGAAGACTGCGATAACGGATTTTCTTATGCGGTAGAGCTTGCCAAAACTCTTAATGCCGGGATTGCGGTATTAATGGTTTACGGCAAACAGGCATTGATCACCCTTGAAGACACAATGGCTGCGGTTGCATTTGCAGAGGCAGGAGATACGGAGACTGTTAAATGGCTCCTGCATGAGCAGGAAGAAAAAATTAAAGAAGCTGCAGAAATCAAGATTAAAAAATTTGTTGAAACATGCGGGAAGAATTCCATATCGCTCATTTACCGGACAGCATTTAATGACACGATAACGGCAATTAAGGATTTTCTTAAAAATAGGCCGTTCATTGATATGGTCCTTTTAAGCCCGAATCTTTCAGACGATAAAAAAGGGGTTGACTTTAAAAAATTACTCAAAAACATAACAAAACCTGTCGTAGCCATGTCAGCGCCTGCAAAGGCAGAGGCATAGGTACAGGTTAAAAAGGAGGAAGCGAAATGAAAACACTCAAAAGCATATTCAAAAAATTTGAGAATGCAATGTTTGCCGTTACCTTTGCCGAAGCCGGGGAATTTGAAACGGCAAAGCAGTTTATGCAGGAAGAAGAGCCCCCTCACAAAAAAATCAGCAAAAAATCCAGTGGTGAATATGTATCAAAGATTGCAGTCAATTCAGCCGTAGGAAGCAATTAATTCTATGAAGAAAGATGGAGGAGAGATGTCAGAGAAAAAGAAAAAGCCCTATGCGGGAATGACACTCATGGGAATTATTTCAGTCGGAATGTATGCAGCGCTTCTTTTAAATCAGGATTTTCTTAACAACTACTTTGGTCACGGAGGCGCATATGCGTTTTTGCTGGTAGCTACGGCATTTGCCTTTTCGTTTGTCCACGGTTCATTTACAGGACATTTCTGGACTGTGCTTGGGGTAGAGGCTGCAAAAAAGAAAAGGGAGGTAAAGTAACATGCATGATATGGTCAAGGAGGCAGCTAATTTCATCAATCTTGATGTAATGACTGTTGCCTACCTGTTTATTGTAGGATTTGTCGGAGGTCTTGTAAGCGGATTTATCGGCTCAGGCGGCGCATTTGTGCTTACACCCGCCATGATGAGCCTTGGAGTGCCCGGACTCGTGGCAGTCGCAAGCAATATGTGCCACAAATTTCCCAAGGCCCTCATCGGTGCGCTTAAACGCGCAAAATACGGGCAGGTTGATGTAAAACTCGGCATCGTACTTGGAATATCTGCAGAAGCAGGCGTCCTTTACGGCGCGCAGATACAGGAAAATATAAAGAAAAATTTCGGCGATGCAGGGTCCAACCTCTATGTCAGCGCGGCATTTGTAGTAATTCTTGCAATTGTGGGCAGTTTTGTATTACTGGATGCATGGAAAACTTACAAATCTGGAAACACCAATGAAGAAGAAAAACTCACAAAACTTGCGCGCCGGGTGCAATCCATAAATATTCCGGGTACAATGGTTTACTTTAAGAGTCTGAATGCAAAGGTTTCAGTGCTCTTCACGATTCCACTCGGTTTTGCAACCGGAATGCTTGCAGCAACCATTGCAGTAGGCGGTTTTATCGGTGTCCCTTCAATGATTTATGTTCTCGGGGCGCCCAGCCTGATGGCTTCAGCCACAGAACTTGTAATTGCGTTTGTCATGGGATTAGGCGGTTCATTAAAATACGCAATGCACGGACTGGTTGACATACGCCTCGCCATGATTATCCTTGCCGGTTCTTTATTCGGCATTCAGCTTGGCGCAATAGGCACAACCTATGTTAAACCTCATATGATAAAGGTAGTAATGGGATTAATCATGGTTATCGTCCTTTTCAGCCGCGCCCTTATGGTCCCTGTTTATCTGTCCCAGCTTGGCCTGATACAAACACTTAGCGATGCTTTAACAAAGACATTAAAAAATGTAAGTTTTGGTATAATGATTTTCGCCCTTGTACTCGGCGCCTTTATAGTCCTTAAAGCCATGTGGCAGGGACGCAGGGTTGAGAGGCTTCAGCATGCAGGAGCGGCTTTAGAGCACGGAAAGGTGTAGTTTGGGGAGATACAGAAAACTGCTTGTTGCCGTTGACGGCTCTGAAACAAGCATCCATGCGCTGAAAGAATCCTTCAAGCTTGCTGTGAATGAAGGAAGCTGGATAACTGTCGTGTCTGTTGTTCCGCCTTACACCGGAGACCTTGATTTAACCGGGGTTAGAGATGTCATGGCATCCATAAGAAAACCATGCGAAGATGCCCTTTCAAAGGCTGAAGAGGCGGCAAGGACTGAAAAAGCTTTGATAAAAACAGTCTGTGAGGAAGGCGAGCCATATGAAAAGATTGTTAACCTTGCAGAAACTAACAACTGCGACCTGATAATAATGGGAAGGCGCGGACTGCGCCGGCTTGAAAGAGCGCTTATGGGAAGCGTAACCGCAAGAGTAATCGGCTACACCCGCAATGACATCCTTGTTATTCCGAGAGACACCTTTGTGGGCTGGCAGAACATCCTTGTTGCCACTGACGGCTCAAAATACAGCAGGGCTGCAATTGAAAAAGCAATTGACTTCGCTAAATCATACGGCGGGGAACTGAATATCCTGTCTGTTATAGACGTCCCCGCAGAATTTTATGCTGAGGCCCCTGAGGTTGCAGATGACTTAATCAGGAAAGCAAAAGGATATGTGGAGGAGGCCCGCAAACTGGCTGAGGCATCCGGCATAAAAACAGCGATTTTTGTTCGTGAAGACGTGGCATACGAGGCAATTACCGCCCTTGCAAAAAAACAAAAAGTTGACACAATAATCCTCGGCTCACACGGGCGGACAGGATTAAAGAGACTCCTCATGGGAAGCGTTACAGAAAAAGTTATAGGGCACGCTCCCTGCCCTGTGCTTGTAGTCAAACCATAAGTTTTTTAGGGTGTATTTTCATGCTTCTTTGTGCCACGAATGATTTCGAGACATGACGATTCTTTCGATTTCTCCACTCATATATTTTTTTCTTGACATCATCATATCATTATAATATTATATTGTCACAATGCAAGATAGCCAATTAGTACATCAGGGTAAAATAATTGACAGGCTGAATCAGGAAAAGCTTTATATCCAGCTCACAAGAATATTTCTTGAGGAAATAAGCTCAGGGCAGTGGCAGCCCGAACAGCAGATTCCAACTGAGGAAGACCTCTGCAAAAAATATAACGTAAGCAAAATAACAGTCAGGCAGGCGGTAACTAACCTCGTCTCTGACGGCTATCTTACAAAAATTCAGGGCAAAGGGACCTTTGTCAGCTCTGTATCTCCAGTCGTAGGGCTTGCCATGAAAACAAGGCTTACCGAAGAAATGTTCGGCAGGGAAGCTCATTTGGAGAGGGAGATATTATTTAAAGGAGTACAACAGGCGCCGCCTGATGTAACAGCATATTTAAAAACCGATGACAGGATATTCTACATCCTGAGTAAAAGAACAAGCGGAGGTGAAACCGCATACATTGAGGAAACCTATATTCCCTACAATATGCTTCCCTTTATTGAAAAACTTGACATTACCCACAGCTCAATTTATTCCGTGCTTCAGGAAAAAGGCACCAGAAAAATATTTAAGATGATACAAACCATTGAGGTGGCTCAGGCGTCCGGAGATAATGCAAAGAATTTAGGCTTAGGCGAAGGCTCGGCAGCGCTTATTGTTCACAGGCTCTTTTTCAGTTCTGACGACATACCGATTGCATACACAAAGATTCTGGGCAGAACTGACAAATATAAATTTCAGACGGAATTTGAAAGAATTAGGTAAAACGAATCATATAGAACTAAAGGGGGCATAAGTAAAGCCCCATAATTTGTCATTCCTCCCGAAATTTCGGGATCGGGAATCCTTCTTGAATCCCGATACATCGGGACGGACAAGCCGGAATGACAGAATAGCTATTAATTAAAGGGGGTTGAAAAAATGAGTGGTCCAAGAAAGTTGTTTGAATTTCTTAAGGCTGCGTCAGTTGCTCATGCACAATGGGACTACGAAGTCTCTATGTCTATTTTAAAAAACAGGAAAAAGCTTTTGATTCTGCTTGCCATGCTGGCTCCTATTCTCGCGATATCGTTTGTTGAGGCAAGCGATATGATAGGCGGCAAGACGGCATATGCGCCGGCATTTTATTCCAACCTTATATTTTTCGTTTCAATCGCAGTAGGACTTGCGGCGGGGCTTATAACAGGATGTATCGGCGCAGGCGGAGGTTTCATAATCACTCCTGCCCTGATGGCAGCCGGAGTAAAAGGCATACTTGCCGTTGGTACGGATCTTTTCCATATCTTTGCCAAAGCGATAATGGGTACAACGGTTCATAAAAAACTCGGCAATGTCTCGGTAAAGCTTGCGATAGCATTCCTTGTAGGCTCTGCCGGGGGTACATTTATCGGCGGCGCTATACAGAAGGGCCTTTATGATAAAGACCCCTTATTGAGCGAGGCCTTCATCAGTCTGGTATATGCTGTTTTACTGGGCTTCCTCGGTTTCTATGCGCTGATTGATTTTCTGAAGTCAAGAAAGGAAGCTGATGCGGGAGGGCATGGCGCACATGGCGGGCCGTCAAGCATACCTCCTCTCGGAATGAAGGTACAGAATATGAAAATCCCGCCCATGATATCTTTTGATGAGGACCTGGGCGGACGAAAAGTTTCCGGCATTATTGTTGCAATGGGCGGCGTTATTGTGGGTATATTGGCGGCAATAATGGGAGTCGGAGGAGGATTCATAACATTTCCGATGTTTGTATATGTTTTCGGAGTATCCTCCATGACAACCGTCGGCACAGACATACTGCAAATTATTTTCACTGCAGGAATAGGAGCAGTCACACAATACGCCATCTATGGGTATGTGTTTTATACACTCGCAATGGGAATGCTCATCGGCTCTTTGATCGGCATTCAGGTCGGCGCTCTTACGACAAAGGTTGTCAAGGGAATACACATCAGGGGATTTTACGCAATGTCAATTATTGCCGGTTTTATAAACAGAGTTGCTACACTTCCCAAAAAGCTCACCGAGCTTGAAGTTATTCATATGTCAAAATCTGTTTCCTCAGGCATAGAAACCGCCGGCAATATCATATTCTGGATAGTTGTCGGGTTTTTCGGTTTCTGGGTTATAAGCAAATTCTTTACAAATATCAAAACGCTAAGAGAGGAGGCATAACATGGCTGAAGCGCATAAAAAACATCTTGGAACGGGAATAGTCCTTGCCATATCGTTTATTGTAGTATTAGTCTTGATTTTTTCGCCCATTTTCCCGAAGACTCCGGAGGGTAACTCCCAGAACGGACTGGACTTTGCCGACAGAATGTTTAACGAACTCTCCAAGGGGTCCTCTTATTTCATTCCAAAGATAAAAAAGGATAATGAGAAATTTATCGGTAAGACATTTGCAGTCAGTATAAAGATAGACAAACCTGAAGACGCTGAAAATACAATCAAGCTGTTTAACTCTGCCGGCGCCCGTGCGGAAATGCAGGGAACTGAAATGAAGATAGAAGGCGACCTCGGCAAGGTGGTAGAGACCGTTCTTAACGATTCGGATGCAATGTACAATAATGACGGTTCCAAGGTATCGGGGCTGTACGGGTATGCCGAAAAGGCTGTGATGAAAAACTGGTGGCAGGCGCTGAGCAAGATGGCAAAGACCTTCACAAAAGATAAGAAACTTGACGAGGCAAAACTTCTTGACAGCGTAAACAAAAAAGCCGTAGAAACATCCTACAACTTTTACGGGATAACAGCCCAGAAAGTCTCTGAGAATGCAGTCCTTATGACAGGTCTTCTGGTATTTTATGTGGTATATACCATGTGGTGGGGGTTTGCAATATTCTTCATATTTGAAGGCATAGGGCTTACGATGAAGAAATCAAAGGTTAAAAAAGAAGTGTAAGGAGGATACAATGAAAATACTTGTTCCAGTAGACGGTTCAGAATATTCCACAAAGGCATTGAATGTTGCCAAAGACTTTGCAAAAACAAAAGGCGCCAAGATATGCCTGATTAATGTAGTCCCGGTCCTTGAAGGCATAGACCTGGAAATTTCCCCGTCTGAAAAAGATAAACTTAAAGAAAGCATGAGGAAGCGCGCTGATTATATAGTCCAGCAGGCTTGCGGCGTGCTTGCCACAGAAGACGTAATCGCAACTTGCAGGGAAATAGCCGCCTCAACTTCAGTGCCTGATGCAGTAATTGATTTTGCTGAAAAAGAAAAAGTTGACTTGATAATAATCGGCAGCCGCGGCTTAAGCCCTTCTTCAAGATTCAGGATGGGGAGCGTTGCGTCAAAAGTGGTCAGGCATAGCTCCTGTTCTGTATATGTGGTAAAATAATCCGGCAGGATAAGAGTTCAACAACACAAGGGTGAATACGCTGATTCACCCTTGATTTTTACCGGCGCTGATAAATTGAAAGGAAAAAAAACCGCTTCTTTCAGCCTTAAGGATTTAAAGCCTTTTCTGTGGGAAAGGTTTCACCCGTTCAATGTAAAGTCATTTTTGATTTTAGCCGGCATTATAATCCCTCCGGTTCTTCTGTCAGGCGTTCTCATACTCGCATGGATGTCCACAATTAAAATAAAAGACGTTGTAACTCTAAACTTTAACCAGCAGCAGTTGGTTCTTGCCCAGCACGCGGCAGGACAAATTGAAAACAGCATAAATATTTTGAAACGCGAATTGTCCCTCCTTAGTTTCTCTCCGTCAATTCAGTATGATGAAGAAGTATTCATGGGAAAGAGAATGGATATCGCCTTTTCAAGCATAAAAGACGAGGGCGGACTGGAAATAAGGTTTGTTAAAAATAAAGACAAAAAAACCATTGTGGCAAACAGCCGGGGATATAATCTCTCCAATCCATCCGCTGATGATTTGTATTATTTGAAGCAGGCCGGGCGGGAAGAAAATAAGGGCAAGATCTCGTTAAGCGATGTTTCAGCAAAAAATTACAAAAACAGTCAGAAACTTATAATAACAATGGCTCTGTCTGTCTGGCAGATTTCCGTTGATGTGACACATCCGGTGGCAGCCAATAAATTCTCAGGCGTCTTACTGTTTATTATTGATGCAACTGCATTGGCCGGAGAGACAACAAAAAATATTATTTCAGGCAATACGGGATATGCGTGGGTCATTGACAGAAACGGAACATTCTTGTATCACCCTGAAAAATGGTTCATCGGGAAAAATGCATTTGAGGTCCGCAAGGCAAAAAAACCTGCGATATCATTTGCAAGGATTAATACAATTCAGAGGGAGAAAATGTTGAAAGGCATGGTAGGGACCAGCTGGTATATATCCGGATGGCACAGGGGGAAAGAAGGAGAGATGAAGAAATTGATTGCCTATGCGCCTATCCCCCTGGACAATACGGCAGATAACCGCATCTGGTCCGTAGCAGTTGTGGCGCCTATAAGCGAGGTTGAGGGCGTAATACATGAGATACAGATCCGGCAGTTTTATCTTGAGGGGTTTACTATACTTACTATATTCTTCGGAGGTCTATTAATAGTCAGTTTAATGCTTGTCTGGTCCAGTTCATTGCAGAAAGAAGTTAAAAATAAGACAAGTGAATTAATAAAATCCGAAAGTCAGTACAAATCTCTTATAGAACATGCAAATGACATTATATTTACAGTAACCCATGATGGTGAAATCATCTCTATGAATCATGCCGGGCGGACTTTTTTTAAAAGAGACGATGAAGAAATTGTAGGAGACAATATAGGGGAAATCTGTTTTAATGAGGACAGCGCCTCTCTTCAATTAAAAGCTATTGACGATGTCTTTAAAGCAGCGCGCCTGAGCCGGCAGATTACTTACCCTGTTATAATCAGCGGTAATAAATACTGGCTCAGCACAAACTTCAGCGCGCTATTAGACGACAAAGGCGAGGTTTTTGCCGTTCTGGGAATTGCAAGGGATTTTACAGAAAGGAAAAAGATAGAAGAACAAATGTCCCATACCGAGAAACTGGCATCCCTCGGGACTCTGGCTGCGGGCGTGGCGCATGAAATAAATAATCCGCTGACAATAATACTCGGCTTTACAGACCTGCTGAAAGAAAAGGTGCCGGCATACTCTGAATATTATGAAATATTAAAGACCATTGAAAAGCAGGGGCTGAATGCGAAAAGGGTTGTGGAAAATCTCCTGACCTTTGCCCGTTTTTCAGAATATAAAGAAGAAAATGTTGATATAAATATGAATCTGAAGGAAGTTCTCACTATTGTGGGAAATACCCTTTCGCTTAACAAAGTCGCTATCGTAGAAGAATTGTCAGAATCCCTGCCCATAGTAAAGGGCGACCCGAGAGAACTTCAGCAGGTTTTCTTAAATATAGTGAATAATGCGATATCCGCCATGAAGGGCGGCGGCACTTTAACGATTGCCGCAAAAATGATAGATGAAGGGGGCGCGGTAGAAATAAAAATTTCCGATACAGGCAGCGGAATTAAAAAAGAATACAGTACCAGAATATTTGACCCGTTATTTACAACAAAAAAGGTTGGAGAAGGCACGGGTCTGGGGCTTTCAGTTTCTTATGGAATTATTGCAAAATACGGTGGTACAATTACCTTTGAAACAATGACCAAGGAAGAATCAAGCAAGACCGGAACAACTTTTATAATAACCCTGCCGGCAGTAAAGGCAGGGAATAGCCAATAGGGAATAGCCCAGAGGGATTTCCCCCCTATTCCCTCTTCTCTATTGCCTATTGGCTTAACCAAAGGAGGAGGAATTATGCCCGAAAAGATATTGGCTGTTGATGATGAACCTGATATGTTAAAGCTTCTGAGTATGATTATCAGAGAAAAGACATCTCACGAGATTATAACCACTAACAATCCTCTGGAGGCGCTTGAGCTGGCAAAACAGGGCGGCTTTGACATTATAATTGCAGACCTGAAGATGCCGGGGCTTGACGGCGTAGAGCTTCTTGACGCCGTAAGGAAATTTGATGAAAATATCCCTGTTATTATCATCACAGCCTACGGTACGGTTGAGTCTGCCGCCGAGACGATGCATAAGGGGGCTTTTGACTTTATAACAAAGCCTTTTCGTAAAGAACAGATACTTTACACAATAGACAGGGCTTCCAAATGGGTAGCGCTCCGGAATGAAAACAGGATATTGAAGGAACAGCTGAAGAAGGGAATAGAGAATAGCCAATAGGGAGTAGGGAAAGAAATGGAATCATATCAGGAACTGGAAGTGTGGAAGAAGGCTATAGAACTTGTAACGGAGATTTACAAAATAACAAAAACATTTCCTAATGAAGAAATCTATGCTTTGACAAACCAGATTCGACGAGCAGCAATTTCAATTCCAGCAAATATAGCTGAAGGATGGGGACGGAATATGACAAAAGAGTATATTCAGTTTCTGAGAATTGCCAGAGGTTCTTTATTAGAATTGGAAACTCATCTTATAGTATCAAAAAATCTGCAATATCTAAACAGCCAGGCATTGGAAATAATACTACAAAAAACCCAAGAGATAAACAAAATGCTCAATTCTTTTCTTTGATAAACAGTTTAAGCAAAAGGCTTAAGGGATAGGAAATAGGGGGAAATCCTTCTTGCCTCTTGGCTATTCCCTATTGCCTATTGGCTGTTCTTTAATGTGTTCTTTAACGAATTCCTCTATATACCAGTCTGTAATGGCGTCGTTATACATAACCATGTCCAGTTGTTTGGTATAAGCTGTCAGTTTGCCCATTATCTCTAATTTTTCTTCTATAGTCTCCTGCCTGTACTTGGTAAGAATTGCATCTATCACATCCTGCGCGGCATTGACTTTGAAGTCCAGTTTTTTAAGGATTTCCGTAATGAGCCTGACCCTTCTTAATCTCCTGTCTACGGCGGCTCCCCCGCCCTTAAAAAAGAATTTAATGTAATTGTCATTCATATTCTCTCCGGCATATGCCTCTACCATTGAGAAATGGTAGCCGAGTCTTATGCTGAAATTCATGTAATGGCCGGATACTATTGCAAAGCTTTTCTCGGCAGTTTTATAAATATCATCTTCAGGGATAGATGCCGTATGCGCAATCATGCCTAAAAAACCCTTTGCATCGGCAGCCCTCGGCTCAGGCCATCTCATACATCTCATCCCCTTAAGTAATGCGGAAAATGGAATTGAGAGTATATCTTCATGAGTTGCCTTTTTTATATCGGCTTTAATGCCGCCGTCAATGTCTATCATATGAGCGTCAATAGGAATCCCTGCCTTTAGTATAATCGTATGGGACTTCCCGGCATCAGGCCCCTCGCCTATCAGAAACATCTCAGCCATTGCCGTTTCATGGGCAAACCGTGTTATATCATGAAATGTCTTACAATATTCAGGCTTAAAGTTCTCATCTTCGGGATCAACCAGATTTAAAGGAACTATCCATTTTAATGTTTTTTCCAAAACCTTAAACAGATGCGTGTCTTTAAAAGGCTCTTTCTTTTTTAATGCGTACGCAATAAGTTCATTAACCTTTCCCTCATAGATATTGCAGTTTACGGCATCCACTGTTATCTCCTGTCCATTCTTAATAACAGTTGTCGCTGTTCCGGTATCAAGGATTGTCGGAACCTGATATTCCCTTGAAATAGACGCCATGTGTCCTGTCGCTCCCCCGATATCCGTAACAATGGCAGACGCCTTATTCATGACAGTTACGAATTTTGTGGATGTATGCCTTGCCACAAGCACAGCGCCCTCTGGAAAATCTTTCAGGTCTTCTTCGCCCTTAAGCACAAATGCCTTACCCGCGCCGATGCCTTTGCACGCAATGATCCCTTTATCAATCAGGCTGTTGCGCCCTTCTATCCTTCTCGGAACTTTTAATCCTTCACCTTCCGCCTTCAGGATTCTCAGCGGTCTGCTCTGCAGGATGTACAGCCTGCCGTCCATGTCAAGGGCCCATTCTATGTCCTGAGGTTTCGCATAATGGTCTTTAAGAATCACGGCATACCCGTATAATGTCTTTATCTGTTCATCAGTAAGACACGGTTTGCCCTTAACCTCATCAGGGATATCAACCTCTTTAATGTCTCCATCAGGATTGCATACAAGCATTATCTGCTGTTCAGCAATCCTCTTTTCTAAAATGGCGCCTGTCTTTTTTGAGACCATGTAAGAATCAGGATTTACCATTCCGTCAACAACGGTCTTCCCGAGCCCGTGTACAGCATTAATTATGACCGCGTCATTCACAGGGTCATTCGGGTCCATCGTATATGCGACCCCGCCTGCCCTTGAATTTACCATCTGTAATACACCGACCGCCATAACCATTTCTTCTTCAGCAAAGCCTTTTGTCTTATAGTAAAAAATAGCACGCTGGGTGAATAAACTTGCCAGAACCTCTTTGTATTTCTGCAGGATCCGGCGCTCAGGCACATTGAGAAAAGTAGAATACTGCCCTGCAAAACTGAACTCTCCGTCCTCCTGAATTGCACTGCTTCTGACGGAGACCATTAATGATTGTTGTTTGTTGCTGTCATTGCCGCTTGTCGGCAATCCTTTTTCGGAAAGATTCCGGACAAGCCGGAATGACAAATCTTCCAATTTCAACTTCAAACTTTCAACCGCTTTATTGATAGCCGTCCGTAACTCCTCAGGAACCTCTGCGCTTATTATCATTTCCTGTATCTCTTGGCCTGCCTTATTCAGTTCTTCCATGTTGTTTATGTTCAATAAAGACAGTCTTTCATTTATCTTTTCCGTAAGCCTGTTGTGTTCCATAAATTTTTTAAATGCATAGGCGCTGATTGTAAAACCATCCGGGGTCAAAAGCTTAAGACGGTTTTTTATTTCGCCCAAATGCGCTGTTTTACCGCCGGCAATATCCGACATCCCGGCTGTGAGATTTTCAAAGGGAACGGTTAAATCGCTAACCGGAACATCTGATTTGTGCGCCAAGGTTTTGTCTATTTCTTTATTAATCTCATTATATAGTCCGTAAAACTGCTTGTATTTATCACCGGAGAGGGCATTAAGGTTTTTAATGATTGTTAAAACTCCGTCAGCAATTAAGCGCGCATTGGAATTTATATACTGCCTGTCAAAGAGGTATTCACCGGAGAGTTTTTCCTCCATATCAGCCATAAGCTCAAGCACATTATTGTTCTTTGTCAGAAGAGACTGAAATATATTGTACTTGCTTTTAATGGCTTCCTTAAAAGCATCCGGCGGGCTTTCACCAGTCTTTTTGAATGGCTTTAAGAAATTAAGCATGTTTAATTATACCTCAAAATTACCTTATAAAAAAACTCTTGACAAGCAAAGGTTATGTTATTATAATGAATAAGGCATAACATTATAATAACATAACCAGCTACCAAAATGGAAAAACTAATTGACAGAGAGCACCCCCTGAAACTTTACGTCCAGCTCTATGAAATATTAAGGGGGAAAATTGAGAGCGGGGAATGGAGTGTTTATACCCAGATACCCACAGAAGAAGAACTATGCAAAACATATGAAATAAGTAAGGCAACTGTGCGGCTTGCAATCTCTGAGATGGTAAGGCAAGGTTATCTCAGACGACAGCAGGGCAAAGGGACCTTTGTATGCAAGAGGATTATCCCCGAAGGTCTTTCCATGCTGACAAGTTTTAAGGAATTAATGCTTGAGGCAGGAATAATTTTTACTACAAAGGTGCTTGCACAGACAGTAATGATGCCGACAGACGACATAAGTTTAAAATTAGATGTTCACGATGATAAGCATGTGATTTACCTGAAAAGACTGCGCCTCGTGGACAATGAGCCTGTTTTACTGCAGGAAACATACATACCGCATCATATTTGTCCTCCGCTCTTAGATGAGGATTTAGAAAATAATTCCCTGCTTGAAGTCCTTGAAAAAAAATACAGCATAAAGATTACCAAGGTCAAAGGCTACATTGGAATTGCATATCTCAGCGCCGAAGAATCCAGCTTATTGGAATTACAGGAAGGCTCTGCCGCACTGCTTATAGAACAATTTTTTTATTCAGGTGAAATTCAGATACAATATACGCGGTCCATTAAACAGCCGGAACGGTTTAGATTCTTTTTAGAACTTGAACGAAAGGTGTCGTAAAACAGTAAATAGTCGTAGTAACCAACACTAAAAACTGACACTATAAAAAAGGAGGACTTATGTCACAAAGTAAAGTTGTACAGGATTTGATGATGGACGTTTTTGAGTTTCCTCATATCCCCTACTGGTTTTCAATAAAACAAGCTATGGGGGTTACCAAAAAGTCATTGCTTGTTGATGAGAAATGTATCCGGCCTCTGGCAATACTGGTCTTTGACGAAAAGTATAACCTCGTGGGCACCTTGAGTCTTAAGGATATTCTGAAAGGGCTTGAGCCGAAATTCCTGAAGCCTACCGCAAAGGCGCAGGTTCCGGCGGAGAATGAGGCAGGGTTGTCTCTTTTATGGGATACATTTTTTGATGAAAAGTCCAGAGAACTGTCTGAAAAACCGATAAGCGAAGTCATGGTTCCCGCTAAGGTCTTTGTTGAGCCCGGCGATCCCATTACCAAAGCGGCGTATCTTATGCTTCATAATGATTTGGTTTTACTGCCCGTTCTGGAAAACAAAAAGAAGCTTGTCGGCGTGGTCAGACTGATAGAGATATTTGATGAAATTTCCAACATTATTTTAAAGGGATAAAGGAGGCAATATAATGACAGATAAAGATATTAAAAAAACTCGGGGATTGCCGGAGCCTCCGAAAGATATAGTAATTGCAGCTCCAAAAATCCCGTTTGAATGGAAGCGTGTATTTTTCATCTTGCTGGGACTGGGACTTTTCCTTCTTATCTATTTTATGCCATCGTGGAAAGATGCCGTGGACCCCGCAGGCAAGGCATTCCCTTTATCAAACGAGGGGAAAGGAGCCATTGCCCTGTTTGCAATGGCAGGAGTATGGTGGGTTTTTGAGGTATTGCCGATCGGTATTACGTCCATAGCAATCGGCGTGTTTCAGGCGTTATTCAGCATCCGCTCTGCAAAAGACGCCTTCAAGGACTTTATGGACCCGTCCGTTATGTTCATCTTCGGCTCTGTTGTTGTGGGTCTGGCATTTTCAACAACCGGACTAACAAAACGCCTTGCGTATAAAATGCTGGAAATAGTAGGAGAAAAAACCAGCATGATATTATTAGGCGCGCTTGTAGTAACCGCAGGGCTTGCGCATCTCATGGCGCATACGGCTGCGGCGGCAACCGTCTTCCCGATTCTGCTGGCTATTTATGCGCTCTACGGCGAAGGCGACAAACAGACAAACTTCGGCAAAGCGCTTTTCATCGGCATGGCTTATGCGGCAGGCGCGGGGAGCATCATTACATTCTTAGGCTCTGCGCGCGCGGCGGCAGGCGCGGGAATGTTTAAGGAATTTACCGGCAGGGACATTGGTTTTTTTGAGCTCAGCAAATACATGTTCTTCCTCGGATGGCTGATGGTCTTTCTGATATGGGGCTATCTGATGATATTCCTAAAGCCGGAAAAGGATGTCATTTCCGGCCTAAAGGAAAAGGTCAAAAAACTCTCCAAAGAGCTGGGTCCCATGACCAAAAACGAGAAGTTTGTAATCATAACCGTCATCAGCGTTGTAATAATCATGTCCCTGCAGTCTTTTGTGCCGGCATTAAAGTCCATGGACAGGGCGGCATTAATTCTTATATCAACACTCATATTCTTTATTTTTAAGATACTCACGGTCAAAGAGCTTGAAGAAATCCCCTGGAACATTATCCTCCTTTTCAGCGGCGCTATGAGCATTGGTTTTTGCCTGTGGAAAACAGGCGCCGCGCAGTGGATGGCTGTTAACTGGCTTGTCATGTTCCAGAATGCGCACTGGCTTGTTTTTATTCTAAGCATCGCAACATTTGTCCTTATAATGACAAACTTCATTATGAATGTGGCGGCAATAGCCATTTCACTCCCTGTATCGCTCGTTATAGCAGGATATCTCGGCGTCTCGCCTGATGTAATTTTCTATGCATCGCTCGCTACAGCGGGAATGCCTTTTGTGCTTCTTATCGGAGCCGCCCCGAATGCAATCGCTTATGAATCTAAACAATTTTCAACCGGAGAGTTTTTCAAGCACGGAATATTGCTGAGTGTGGTCTTAGTCGTAATAATCGGCGCGCTTATACTCTCGTTATGGCCGATTTTGGGAATGCCGACGGTGTTAAAGTAAGAGGAGAGAGTAAGTGGATTATGAAAATATTTTAAAAAAGTATTTTGACAGCATATACACTGAGGTTGATTTCGTTAAAAAAACATACGCCGTGCTTAAAGAATTAGGGTTCAGCGATGAAAACTCAATCGCCTCTGTATGCATTTGCAGGGATGAAATCTCACAATCACTGCGCAGTGTTATCAAACACATCTGGGGTGAGGCATTCAATCTTTCAAGCCTCGGAGGTATGTTTTTTGCCGGTCAGACCGGTCTGGCAGCCGCAATGCACCATGCCCCGAATGTGAACGGCAGGGAGCGCTATGTCTACTTTGCCCTGCCCCACATTGCAATTGACAAGGACGGACGGCTCGGCGCCTGCATGCGCACCGGAAGAGAGGAAGAGTCCACCGCATGCGGCGCCCTGTGCGCATTTCAGAAGGAAATGACAACGGGTTCATTAAATCTTTCAATGGACGACATAGACCTTGAGCAGAGCCTGCTTAAGAGGCGTCTCCTGCGGGAGATACCTTACGGTCATATCCCGGACCTGCTTGAATTGACAAAAATAACGCAGCGGGTTATACAAAAAGACCTTGAGCATGCGATAAACACAATTATTGACAAGGCTAAAAGCGATTACGCCCTTCTGACAGGCATTCAGATACACGGACCTGACACTAACTATGTAGGGAATGTCTCGGGCTACGTAGTCGTAAATAACGTAAGAGAGGAAATAAAATTTTAACGGAGGATTAATCCTATGATGACCCTGGTCGCAATTGTATTCGTATTAGCCTACTCAATGATTGCCCTTGAGCACCCTATCAAAATCAATAAATCCGCCACAGCGCTGATTGCCGCGGGCTTAATGTGGACCCTATACTCCTTTGCAAGTCCGGCAGGCGTTGAAGGCGTCAGCCATCAGCTCACGGAAAAGCTGGCTGAAACAGCGGCAATCGTATTCTTCCTGATTTGCGCCATGACCATTGTAGAAGTGACTGACTCTCACGGAGGTTTTGAGGTCATCACCTCACGCATTAAGGCAACGAAACTGTCAAGCCTGCTCTGGATAATAGGCTTCATCTCCTTTTACCTGTCTTCCATTTTAGATAACATGACTACAACTATTGTGATGGTCGCTTTAATGAAGCGCCTGCTTAAAGACCATAAGCAGCGTCTCTTCTTTGCGGGTATCATCGTCATCGCCGCCAATGCCGGCGGCGCCTGGACCCCCATCGGCGATGTGACTACTACCATGCTCTGGATAGGCGGACAAATAACCACGGGCAATATAATGAAGGGACTCTGGATTTCTTCCACTATTAATTTGCTGGTTCCTCTTGTCATTGCATCCTTTTTCCTCAAGGGAAATGTCGTGCCTCCAGACACAGTTGAAAACGGCGCCTCTGCCACCTCTCAGTTTGAGAAAACCTTTATGTTCTTTATGGGCATGGGCTCCCTGATTTTCGTTCCGATATTCAAGGCAGTTACGCATTTACCCCCATACCTCGGCATTTTGTTTGCCCTCGGCGTGCTATGGCTGACGGGTAATATACTGCATCGTGAAAAGCCTTCAGAAGTGAAGGAACACCTCACTCTATCCAAAGCGCTCAAACGCATTGATATGGCATCTGTAGTGTTCTTCATCGGCATCCTGCTTGCCGTGGCTGCCCTTTCCGCTAACGGTATGCTCCCTGCCCTTGCCGGGTGGCTTGACGCCAAACTCGGCAACCAGTCTCTTATCGTCATTATTATCGGCCTTTGTTCCGCTGTCATAGATAATATTCCACTGGTTGCCGCTTCCATGGGCATGTACCCCTTAACCCAGTTCCCTCCGGACTCATTCCTTTGGGAGTTCATGGCTTACTGCGCAGGCACCGGAGGCTCCATCCTGATAATCGGCTCGGCTGCGGGCGTGGCTGCCATGGGGCTTGAAAAGATAGAGTTTTTCTGGTATGCACGCCGTATCGGACCGCTTGCCTTTGCCGGGTATTTCTGCGGCGTGGCAGCGTATATCATTCAGTACAATCTTCTGCACTGATTGTAAAAAGTTGTCATTCCTGCGGAAGCCCCGACTTGTTCGGGACTTCCACGGGAATGACAAGGAAATAATAACATAGAATTCAAGAAACTCAACACCATGAGTCATGGTGCTATTTAATTAACACTTGAGAAAAAACACCCCAAACTATTAAACTTTATCGGATATGAAAATACGCGACAAACTACACCTTGCCGTTAGTTTCTACATATTACTCGCTGTAATGGGCGGGTTTTTTACATACAATGAATTACGCACAATTACAAAGGGACTAAAGTTTGTTGAGACGGCTGATGATATAACCAATGCCCTTCTTGAGGTAAGGAGATACGAGAAAAATCTCCTGCTGTATAAGGACAAGAGCAGCATGGGAGAACTCAAAAACTATCTTGAGATTTTTAAAAAACATATACTCAGCATTAAGGGCGAAATGGTAAAGGAATTAGGGGAAGCCAACTATGAAATGATACTGGCGGCAACAGCCGAATACGAACAGCACATTAACAGAATCGGAGAAAACTTCAAACAGCAGGATTCCATAGACGTCGTGAGGTCAGATGCAAGGCAGATAGAATCTTTTATAGATGCCTTTTCAAAGCAGGAAAGAGCCGATATAAATAGACGGCTGCAATTGTCCTCCCGTCTCCTTATATTTGTCATACTGATAGTAGTAGTACTTGGAGCAATTATAAATATACGACTTGCAAAAAGTATTGCCGAGCCGATAAAAAAACTTGAGGAGGTAACAAAGAAAATTGCAGCCGGTGATTTTTCAGAAAAAATTAAAATCAGGGGCCGGGATGAGCTTGCATCTCTGAGCGCATCGGTCAACATCATGGAGGATAAATTGCGGGATACCATGGGAGCCTTTAAACTTGCTATAACAAGACTGAATGAGAAACAGGCTCAGCTTGTGGAAACAGAAAAACTCGCTACACTGGGAAAATTCTCTGCAGGAGTGGCGCATGAGATAAACAACCCAATTGCCATAATCAATGAAAAAGCCGGCCTTATGAAGGACATCCTTGAAATATCAGAGGACTTCGGCAATAAAGAGAAGTTCCTGGGACTGATCAGCGCCATACTTGACAGCATAAACCGCTGTAAAACAATTACCCACCGCATACTCGGTTTTGCAAGAAAATCTGATATTGCGTTTGAGGCCTTCAATATCAATAGCACAGTTAAAGAAGCCTCAGAGTTCATGGAAAAAGAGATGTTCTACAGAAGCATACGTCTGGAAATAAATCTTCAGGAAAATATGCCTCCGGTTAAGAGCGACCGTGGACAGCTCCAGCAGGTGTTTCTTAATCTGATAAAAAATGCCATTGATGCTGTTGAAGAAGGAGGAGTTATAACAATATCCACAGATTTAAAAGATAAAGACACAGTAAGAATAGCTATTAAAGATACCGGATGCGGGATACCGCCGGAAAACTTAAACCGCATCTTTGAACCCTTTTTTACGACTAAGGAAAGGAAAAAAGGAACCGGGCTTGGTCTTTCTATCACATATGGTATTATAAATAACTTGGGTGGGAATATTTACGTTGACAGCGAGGCGGGCCAAGGAACAGCTTTTACAATTGAACTGCCGGTGCACGGGAAACCGGCTGAATGGAAAACCGCATGAGCCGCGCCAAAGTGCTTATAGTTGACGATGAGGTGGAATTCGCCTCAACCCTTGCAGAAAGGCTGACTTTGCGCGATTACGAAGCAAAGGCGGTGTACTGCGCTGAAGACGCTATTACCGCTGTGCGCAGCAAGCCGCTGGACGTTGTATTGCTGGACCTGAGAATACCTGGGATGAACGGCTTTGAACTTCTCGGCATCGTCAAACAGTTCAACCCGGCTATTGAGGTCATAATACTGACCGGTCAGATGACAGACAATGTGAAACCGGAAATAACAGCAGAGGTATTTGAATATATTCTAAAACCGGTGGAGATAAATGAATTGACTGTAAAAATTGACAATGCCATGAAAAAACGCAGTGTAAAATGAACCGCCCTGCAGTCCCGATTTTTCGGGGTGGGGTATTCAAAATAAAATAACTGCTTTGTATGTCATTCCCGCGAAGGCGGGAATCCAGGAAAACGACTTTCTGGATTCCGCATTCCCGATGCGTCGGGACGGAATGACGAAAATAAGGAATAATAAGATGGAACACATGGAAGAAGACATGCCGGCAGACTCTCAGCTAAGCTTTATAGCTAAGGTGCTTTCGGTCTTTACTCATGAGATCAAAAACCATCTTGCCATTATAAAAGAGTCAAACGGATTAATAGGGGATTTAATAACACTGGGGCAGACAGCTCCTAATGCTGCGCAGTGTCTGAAAATCATTGAATCCGTTGAGCATCAGATTACAAAAACATCTTTGCTCTGCACAAACCTCAACCGCCTTGGACACAGAATGGATATGTCCGTGTCCACATTTAACTTAAACGAATGCCTGGAGGAACTTCTTAGCCTTATTCAAAGAACTGCCAATCAGAAAAAACTCAGCTTTAAGAAAGATTTTGCCCAAAACATACCCTCGCTTTACAACAGTCCGTCAAAACTGCAGTTTCTCATCTTCTGCCTCCTTGAAAAAAGTATGGACTTGCTGGATTACGGCGGCAAGATAATTATAAAAACAGCATATACAAACGGGTCGGTGTCAATAAGCATTATCCCTAAGGGAGATTTCAAGGAAACAAATGCAGATTCTGTGTGTTATGATAAGAGCGTTTTGCATATGATAATTAATAAGATGGGAGGGGATATTTCCTGTCAAACCGGGGATGAAACAACAGTAATTACGCTCCCTGTATTTTTAAACTCCGGACAACAGGACGAATAAATTTTTTAAAATACTCAAATAAAAAATAAACGAAAGGGGGGTCTGATGAAAAAGGCGATTAAAGTCTTGCTCGTAGATGACGAAGTTGATTTTGTAAACACTCTTGCACAGCGGCTCAAAATGCGGGAGCTTGTGGTGGATACGGTTTACGATGGCGCTCAGGCTTTATCTTTTATAAAGAAAATAGAGCCTGATGTGATTGTCCTGGACCTGAAAATGCCGGGACTGCACGGCATAGATGTGCTTAGGGAAATAAAAAATATAAAACCCGCCATACAGGTCATTATCCTGACAGGACACGGCACGGAAAAAAACGCCGTAGAGGCAAAAAATCTCGGCGGATTTGACTTCCTGCGGAAGCCTGCGGACATTGATCTTCTCGTAGCCAAAATCAAAGAGGCATTCACTGAAAAGATTGAAAGAGCCATGACGGCAATTACATTTGCCGAGGAAGGTGTTTTTGATACTGCAAAAAAAATCATAAAAAAAGAAGAATAGAAGACGAAAACGGAGGTAAATATTATGTCTGAAGATATTAAAGCAAACATACTCTTAGTAGATGACGAAGAACAGTTCCTTGATGTGTTTTCAAAAAGACTTGAAGGCCGGGGCATGAAAGTAGACACTGCAAGCAGCGGAGAAGACGCCGTTAAACGGGCCAAGGGCAAGGACTTTGATGCGATTGTTCTGGACCTCATGATGCCGGGGATAAGCGGCATAGAAACCCTTAAACGCCTGCGGCAGGAAAATCCTGATATGCAGATTGTAATCCTTACAGGGCACGGCACATTAGAGAAAGGTGTTGAGGCAATAAAGGCAGGCGCAGTTGACTTTATGGAAAAGCCTGTGGACTTAAATAAACTCATGGAAAAAATCGGAGAGGCACAGAGCAAAAAAATACTTCTCGTTGAGAAAAAAGCGGAAAAACAAGTAAAGGAGATATTAGAAAGCAAAGGATGGTAAAAATAATGGAGCAATTAAATATACACCGTAAGTTTTTATATGTAATTTTCATTATTGCAGTTGCGGCTGTCTGTATTTCAGGTTTCAATGGAGCTGCTTACGGCGAAGAGCAAACAGCAGACGCAGCGGCAAATGGTTCTGCCGCTCCATGGTGGGTCTGGCCGCTGACTTTATTTGTTTTAACATTTGTGCTCGGGATTGTAGCTGTTTTAGGCGGTGTAGGCGGGGGCGTGCTCTTTGTGCCTATTATAGGAGGTTTTTTCCCGTTTCACCTTGATTTTGTCAGAGGGGCGGGTCTTCTGGTGGCCCTATCAGGAGCGCTTGCCGCAGGACCCGGCCTGCTTAAAAAAGGCATGGCAGATTTAAGACTTGCCCTGCCTGTGGCGCTCATTGCATCTTCATGCGCAATTGTTGGGGCCATGCTGGGTCTTGCACTGCCGACAAATGTTGTTCAGACTGCGCTGGGTGCAACTATTCTGGGAATCGTTGCAATTATGCTCATGGCAAAAAAATCAGAATACCCCGAGGTAAAGCAGGCGGATTCACTTTCCACAGCCCTCAGGATAAACGGAATATACCACGAGGTGTCTACAGGAGAGGAAATTAACTGGAAAATACACAGGACGCCTCAGGGGCTTGCAACATTTGTTCTCATAGGCGTAATGGCAGGTATGTTCGGGCTTGGAGCAGGATGGGCCAACGTGCCGGTGCTGAATCTCATGATGGGAGCGCCCTTAAAAGTCTCTGTGGCAACCAGCAAGTTTCTGCTCTCTATAACAGATACATCTGCCGCATGGATTTATTTTAATAACGGGGCAGTACTGCCTATGATGGTTGTTCCCTCAATAATCGGGATAATGCTGGGCTCCATTGTAGGCGTCAGGATCCTTGCAAAGACAAAGCCGGCGGCAATCCGCTATATAGTTATAATAATGCTTTTATTTGCAGGCGCAAGGGCGCTGCTTAAAGGTCTGGGCATCTGGAATTAATGAAATAAATGCAAAATTAGTGAAGAACCCTGCGGCAGAGACCGCAGGGCGTCTATTATTTGAATGTTTATTTTTTGGTGTCATTCCCGCAAGCGAAGCGCGTCGGGAATCCTTCCGGAAAGATTCCGGACAAGCCGGAATGACAGAAATTTGGAACTGTGGCAGAGACCACAGGGGGTAATAGATATAGATGTTGAATCCTTTTTCAATGAATCTTGAATTAAATTTAAACGGAGGAAATACATGGATAAGAAATTAAAGGCGACTGAGGAGCAGGTTGTATATGCAAAGCTCCTGGACACAGGGATGAAGGCAGGATTAATTGCAATAACCATCACATTTGTAATTTATTTGCTGGGAATATTTACACCTCATGTGCCGGTCAATGATCTTCCAAAGTACTGGGGAATGCCTGTAAAGGATTACCTTAAAGCAACAGGTATTCATCCCGGCTGGGCATGGCTTGGAATGCTCGGCAAGGGGGATTTTCTTAATTTTATTGGAATCGCCTTTCTTGCGGGTATAACTATACCTTGTTACATAAGAATAATTCCGATATTTTTCAGAAAAAAAGATACTGTATACGGCATTATCGCTATATTTGAGGTTCTTGTCCTTGCTCTTGCAGCATCAGGGCTGCTGAAGTCAGGCGGACACTGATAATCTCAGAAAGTTTACACTTTACAGCATACCTTTGATGACATAGGAGGGTTTTCATGGCAGACACAAAAAAGATTGAAGTCTTAATGACAGCGGGAAGGACCTTCCCGCCGTCAAAGGAATTCAGCGCAAAGGCTCACATAAAGAGCATGCAGGAGTACGAAAAAATATATAAACAGTCCATTGAAGACCCTGAAGGCTTCTGGGCTGAAATGGCTGAAAAAAATATTACATGGTATAAAAAGTGGAACAAGGTTCTTGAGTATAATTTTGAGAAGCCCGAGATAAAATGGTTTCAGGGCGGCAAGCTTAACGCCTCATATAACTGTCTTGACAAGCATTTATCAACTGCAACAAGGAACAAGGCGGCAATTATATGGGAAGCTGACAGCGGAGTTTATAAAACATTCACATATCAGCAATTGCATTATGAAGTAAACAGATTTGCCAATGTCCTCAAAAAGCACGGCGTAAAAAAGGGCGACAGGGTTACGATTTATCTGCCGATGATACCTGAGCTTGCGATTTCAATGCTCGCATGCGCAAGAATAGGCGCTATCCACTGCATAGTTTTCGGCGGATTCAGCGCACAGGCGCTGAGGGACAGAATTCAAGACTGCAAGGCAAAACTTGTCATTACCGCAGACCGGGGAATGAGGGGAGGCCGGCCGGTTGCGCTCAAGGCAAATGCAGATGCCGCACTGCACGAATGTCCGACAGTTGAAAAAATGATCGTGGTAAAAAGGACTGACGGCATAGATATGGAGCCCGGCAGGGATTTGTGGTGGCATGACGAGATAAATGCACCTGACATCGCAAACTACTGCGAGCCTGAACAAATGGATGCAGAAGACCCCCTCTTTATACTTTATACGTCAGGCTCAACAGGCAAGCCAAAGGGCGTTCTGCACACAACCGCCGGTTATCTCCTTTATACCAATCTTACATTCAGATGGATATTTGATTGCCGCGATGAGGACATACATTTCTGCACAGCAGACATCGGATGGGTGACAGGACACAGCTATATAATTTACGGGCCATTGTCAAATGGCGCAACAAGTCTCATGTTTGAAGGCATTCCCACATACCCTGATGCAGGAAGGTTCTGGAGCATCGTTGACAAGCATAAAGTCAATATCTTCTACACAGCGCCTACGGCTATCAGGGCTTTGATGAGGGAAGGCGAAAAATGGATAAATAATCACGACCTGTCATCACTCAGGGTTTTAGGCACAGTCGGAGAGCCTATTAACCCGGAGGCATGGATGTGGTATCACACCAATGTGGGAAAAGGCAGACTCCCGATTGTTGACACATGGTGGCAGACAGAGACAGGAGGCATACTGATAACTCCGTTGCCTGGGGCCATGACTTTAAAGCCCGGCTCGGCAAACCTGCCGTTCCCCGGCGTTGCACCCCAAATTTTAAAAGAAGACGGCTCGCAGGCGGCGGTGAATGAAGGCGGCTACCTTGTAATTGAAAAACCCTGGCCCGGCATGATAAGAGGCACTTACGGCGACCCTGAAGGCAAGCGCATCAAAGAAGTCTACTTTTCAAGATTTACAGGCAAGTATTTAACCGGCGACGGCGCATGGGTGGATAAAGACGGAGACTACTGGCTCATGGGAAGAATTGATGACGTCATCAACATCTCAGGGCACAGGCTCGGCACCGCAGAGGTGGAGTCTGCCCTTGTCAGCCATGAGGCAGTTGCAGAATCAGCAGTCGTCGGCTATCCTCATGAGATAAAAGGCGAAGGCATCTATGCATATGTAACACTTAAGCAGGGACAGAAACCTTCAGACGAGCTGAAGAAAATACTTGTCGGTCATGTAAGGACAGTCATCGGACCCATTGCAACGCCTGATAAACTCCAGTTTGCGCCCGGACTCCCAAAGACCAGAAGCGGCAAAATAATGAGGAGAATCCTCAGAAAAATAGCACAGGGAGATGTTGATGATTTGGGCGACACCTCTACCCTTGCCGACCCGTCTGTAGTGGATAATCTGGTGAAGGAGAGATTGTAAAAACAAATTTAACCACAGCGAGCACAGAGAAAAACAACTCTAAGTTCGGTAAAAAAATAGGGACAGCGCCTATTTTTATTGACATATAGAGTCAAGTTAGTTATTCTTAAATCCATGCCGAGAATAGCACGCGCTGTAGCAGTTAATTATCCGCACCATATCACCCAACGCGGTAATTACCGTCAATCTGTTTTTGAGCACAGGGATGATTTTGTGCGGTATTTAAACTGGCTCAAAATTTATACTGAAAAATACTCAGTAAACGGCAAAATTGGCGGCAAAATTGGGGTCAGGTCTTGAAATATAACCTCAAAGGAGATTGCGGATTATTTAAAGGTTCATTATACTACTGTTAGTAAGGCAATTAAAGAGGCGGAGGTTGAAAACTGATATTTCAAGACCTGACCCCATAATTCTTACTCAGAAAAATAGCACAGGGAGATGTTGATGATTTGGGCGACACCTCTACCCTTGCCGACCCGTCTGTGGTGGATAATCTGGTGAAGGAGCGGCTGTAAAAATGAAACTATATAAAACTATCCTGTTTCCCCTAATTATCTGCGCCTTGCTCTCTCCTGTATTCGCACAGGAGGAGAAACCTGCTGAGACCAAAAAAGAGCATATCAAAAAAAATCTCAAGGAAACAGCAGGCATGGCCAAAAAGACCGCAAAGAATATAAAGACAATAATAAAAAAAGATCTAAAAGAGGTAAAGGGAAAGGTTAAAGAAGACTTAAAAGAAGTAAAAAAAGAAACAAAACAAAAAGCCCAAGAGGCTAAAAAAGACACTAAAAATATCTGGCATAAGATTCGTGACGGCGCAAAAGACGCCCTCCACAGGACAGGAAACTTTTTCAAGAAAGGCTGGAAGAGTTTTCGCAAGGCAATCGGGTTGGATTGATTTTTAAAAAATGCCGGAAAACCTCAGCCCTTGCCGTGAAATCGCTCAGCCTCTTCCTCCATCTTCTCAAGCCTTGTGTAATAATCCGGGAACTCGTTTAAGTGCGCAAGCGCTATTTTGCCGGTTGTCATCGGGTCGTCATTGGTCACATTGGTGGCAGGGTCGTGCCTCCCGTGCTCAAGCTCAACATCAAGCCCCATCCTGAACTGCTCAACGTCAAATTTGTTCCAGTCAATGCCGAGCGCTCCGCCTATTTTTTTTGCCTCAACTGCTGTAAAATGTTTTTTTGCAGTCACAACATGCCTCCTTCCTGATAATTATAGCCGACGGTTCCTTGGTATGCAAGAACAAAAAACTTGACTTATACGGCATTTCGCTTTTAAATATTATAAGTATATGAAACACAAAACAAGCAGTATCAGCCATATCCTGAATAAACTTGAAGCCCATGGAATACTTGACGCCATTGGAGACGGCGTCAGCATTCAGGACACTGCTTTTAGAGTGCTTTATCAGAACAAAAGCCATAAAAATTTTATGGGCGACCACATCGGCGAGTACTGCTACAAATCCTTTGCGAATAATAGCGATACCTGTGAAGGCTGCCCGCTTATTATGGTTTTTAAGGATGGCACTGTTCATACCGCAGTAAGAAACACTCCAACGAATAATGGAATGAGATTCTTTGAAATTACTGCCTCGCCATTACGCAGCGCTTCAGGTAAAATTGTTGCCGGCATTGAAATAGTGAGGGATGTCACCGCGCATAAGCTGAAAGGCGAGGAAATAAAAAAAAACGAAAAGTTCCTCAATGACATCTTTGACAGCATACAAGACGGTATAAGCATCCTTGATAAAGATATGACTATCATCCGTGTAAATCATGCAATAGAACGCTGGTATTCACATGCCATGCCTCTGATAGGTAAAAAATGCTATGATGCATATCACAGCCGCAAAGAATGCTGTGAAGTCTGCCCTACGAGCCGGACCATTGAAAACTGCAGGGTAGCTTACAATGTGGTTCCAAAAAGAGGGCCAAGAGGCGAGGTTGTCGGGTGGCTGGACCTGTATAGTTTCCCTCTGGTAGATATGGAAACAAATGAGCTTAAAGGCATAATTGAATATGTCCGCGATATTACAGACCGCAAGCTGGTGGAAGAAGAACTTAAGAAAAGAGTTGAAGAACTTGAAAAATTCTATGAGATAGCAGTAGGCAGGGAGCTCAAGATGAAAGGACTGAAAGACGAGATACAAAAATTAAAAGATGAACTTTCTAAATATAAAAAATAACTGCATTTTTCATTTCTAAAATTGTATAATATAGTACCCCGCTTTTTTAATTCTTTTTAAGAACCGCTGGAGGATGAGTAAAGGTGAAAATTATTGTCTGCATAAAGCAGGTGCCTGATACGGCAGAGATCAGGATTAATCCTGAGACAAACACATTAATTAGAGAAGGCGTTCCGAGCATAATCAATCCATTTGACCTTCACGCCCTTGAGGCAGGAGCCCTAATAAAAGAGGCTTTGGGAGGGAACATGACTGTCTTGACCATGGGACCGCCTCAGGCGGAAAATGCGTTGCGGGAGGCAGTATCAATGGGCGCTGATGAAGCAGTTTTGCTTTCAGACAGGGCATTTGCAGGCTCTGACACATGGGCAACTGCATACACCCTTGCAGCGGCAATTAAAAAAATCGGCGCTGACATAATATTCTGCGGCAAGCAGGCGATAGACGGCGATACAGCTCAAGTAGGTCCTGAAACAGCCGAATTTCTGAATATCCCGCACATTGCCTATGTGAGAAAGATTGAAGAAGTGAAAGAAGGTTATATCAGAGTCCAGCGGCTCATGGACGACGGGTATGACATCGTGGAATCTTCTTTGCCCGTTTTACTTACCGTTGTTAAGGAACTGAATGTCCCGCGGCTCCCGTCACTTAAAGGCAAGATGGCGGCGAAAAAGGCAGTAATAACAAAAATGGGGCCTTCAGAAATAGAAGCGGATGAAAACAGCCTTGGACTCAACGGCTCTCCCACAAAGGTTAAAAATATTTTTGCACCGCAATCCAAATCTGACAGAATGATGATTGACGGCGCGCCGGAAGAACAGGCAAGTGTATTGATTGAAGAGTTACGGAAAATCAAATGCATATAATCGTAAAGCCCGATAAATGCAGCGGGTGTGAAACATGTGTAGCCTCATGCCCTTATGATGCCATCAGCATTACAAGCGGAGTAGCCTTTATAAATGAGTACTGCCAGCTCTGCAAGGCATGTCTTGAGGTCTGCCCTGAGGGCGCAATAGTTGAGGTAGAAGATACCCCCTCTTCCACTCACACCTTACCCCTTACCGATTATAAAGGCGTGTGGGTATTTGCTGAACAAAGAGAAGGGAAAATTGCATCTGTATCCTATGAACTCCTCGGCGCCGGGAAAAAACTCGCTGATGAACTTGCGACAGATCTCTCCGCTGTTTTATTTGGGGGCAGTGATTCAGAGGCAGATGAACTTATAAGATGGGGCGCTGACAAAGTATATTTATGCACTGACACAATCCTCGGAGATTTTAATGATGATACATATTCCGGGCTTCTCTCAAAACTTATTAGTGAATATAAGCCGGCAATTGTCCTCGCAGGCGCAACGCCGGTCGGCAGGTCGTTCATTCCGCGTGTTGCGGCAAAACTTAAAACAGGGCTTACTGCCGACTGCACCTCGCTTGAGATAGACAAAGCGACAAAGAACCTCCTGCAGATACGACCTGCATTCGGAGGCAACATAATGGCTACAATCCTCTGCCCTGATTACAGACCGCAGATGGCAACTGTAAGACCCCGCGTAATGAAAAAGGGAGAATATGACGCAGGAAGAACAGGTGAAATAATACATGTCAACGCGGATAATCTAACCTCAAGAACTATGGTCCTTGATACAATTAAAGAAGTTTCCGAGCTTACAGTAAATCTCCATGAGGCTGATGTCATCGTGGCAGGCGGAAGAGGGCTCGGTGATGTAAAGGGATTTAAACTCCTTGAAGAGCTTGCAGCAGTTATGGGCGGAGCCATCGGCGCATCAAGGGCTGCAGTTGATGAAGGGTGGATTTCATACAGCCATCAGGTCGGGCAGACAGGCAAGACCGTTTGCCCCAAGATTTACTTCGCCTGTGGGATTTCTGGGGCGGTTCAACACCTTGTCGGGATGCAGTCCTCAGACATTATTATCGCAATAAACAAAAACCCTGAAGCGCAGATATTCAGCGTTGCAACTTATGGCATAGTCGGCAACTTGTATGAAGTAATCCCTCTGCTGATTAAGAAAATTAAAGAGGCAAAGGGTATGTAGGGCTATAAATTCTTTTCAGAGAAACTGATACTCAGCGGCTCTTCACATTAATCTACTCTATTGCAATCCAAACTATTTTCTGGGAAGATAAAACTTTTTCGGTATTTTTTGCACGATCAAAAATAACTAATCCTTCGTAAGTAGATTACAACATTTTTCCCTGAGATTAAATCCAATATACTTACGGTGTTGTTCGTGTAATTAGTCCCGGCGCAACACGTATGATCATTTGGTGTGTATGCAACCAACGTTTCATTAAGTGAAAAATTTAGGAATACTTCAACATCCTTGTTAATCTCTGATAAAAGCCCTGTTTCTATATTCAAAGCAAAAAGGCTCTTATACTCCGACCAAAGTTGTCCGATATTAAATGTAGAAAAAAATAATTGATTTTTTATTTTTCTGGACCAGTAAACCATGCGTCTTTCCATGCCATTGTCAGCGAATACATCCTTGACCTTAAGCTGTTCTTTAAATACAAGCCTCTTATCCTTGCCGTCAATGTTAGCTGTATAAACTTCATGCTTTATGAATGCAGTGCCGTCATCATCCTCAATAATATTGGTAATTCTATTAACATTCCATGCAATACGCAATCCATCGGGTGATATCAAAAAATTATTAACAAATGAAAAATCCACATCTTTGACATCATGTCAGGCCTCCAGAGAGGTGCGAGAGCCTCGTAAGTCTTGCTCAAAATTCCGGTATGAACAATCGCATCAATAATCTCAAATGCCAAAAATACCGCTATGCCTGCTCATATAAATCTTTTTGTGTTCATCTCAAGCCCTCCTTTTAAAAATATTATAGCACTAACATCTTTAAAAATTTATAAAATGTGACCCTTCAGTTTATAGTGTTCATTTGTTGATTTTCACTTGATATTAAGTTTATATTATTTTACAGTAATATCATTCAAACCACTTATGGGGCACTCCCTAACAAAATCTTTAGAATAAGTTTGTTTTCCTATAAAATTTACAGGCAAAACAAGGTGCAGGAGGGAATATGAAAATCGCTTTTGTTTTTCCCGGTCAAGGATCACAGCATGTCGGAATGGGAAAAGACCTTTATGAAAATTTCGGCGAAGTTAAGCAAATATATAAAGAAGCCTCTGATGCGCTTGGCTATGATATTGCAGGACTGAGCTTTAACGGCCCTCAAGATGAGATTTATAAGACCTTCAGGACCCAGCCGTGCCTTCTGACTGCAAGCTTTGCGGCATTCAAAGTCCTCTCTTCAAAAAACATAACTCCGTTCTGCGTGTCCGGCCACAGCCTCGGCGAATATTCTGCTGTAGTTGCATCCGGGGTTATTCCGTTTAAAGATGCTGTAAAGATTACTGAAAAAAGAGGGCAGTTCATGCAGGACGCAGTGCCTGAAGGCAAAGGGCTTATGGCAGCCATACTCGGGCTTGAAAGAAGCGAGTTGGAAAATGTGTGCCGGTCAGTCAGTTCGGGTTATGTTGCTCCTGCAAACTACAATTGCCCGGGACAGATTGTGATTGCAGGCGAAAAACCTGCGGTTGAAGAGGCAATAGAGCTGTCAAAAGAGGCAGGCGCCAAGAGGGCTGTCGTGCTTCCGGTATCAGTGCCTTCTCACTGCAAACTTATGTCAGACGCCGCCAACAGATTAGCTGAACTGTTAAACAATACTCAGTTCCAACCGCCTAAAGTGCCTATTGTAAATAATGCAGATGCAGTTTTTTTAAATTCCCCTGAGGAGATTAAAGCATCTCTTATTAAACAGCTTAACCACCCGCTTCTGTGGGATGATTCCATAAGGCTCATGATTAAAAATGAAGTAAACACATTTATTGAAGTCGGCCCCGGCAAAATCCTTTCCGCCATTATCAGGAAAATAGACAAAGAAGCGAGAGTGCTTAATGTTGAGGATACTAAAAGCCTTGAAGAGACGTTAAATAGTATAGGCTCCGGATAATATCTCTAAGCGTTTAAAGCGTTTTGGTTAGTGTCAATTGCTTTTACGTCCCAGTTACATAATTGCACCATAACACTTATGTAATATTTACATAGTGTCCTGCATATAAACAATCTGCCTGTCTTCACCAACTATCTGAAATTTATATATTTTTTAATATCCATTATACGTTATTGCTATTTTTAGACCTGGCATGATTTTTGATATAACTAAAAATAAAGGATAATATTTTTCATAAAGTTATGTAAATTTTCTTTGCAATATAAAATAATT
The DNA here is from genome assembly GCA_016212185.1 of Nitrospirota bacterium. Taxonomy (NCBI): domain Bacteria; kingdom Pseudomonadati; phylum Nitrospirota; species Nitrospirota bacterium. The sequence goes on along the minus strand of JACRGX010000065.1, from coordinate 24,768 downwards.
TCAGGGGGGGCAGAAGGCATGAAAGGCAGATTATTTATTTCCTGTATCTCAGTTCTATGTTCAATCTTATTTTTTCAGGGATGCAATAATTCAAAATCATCCTCAATAAAATTTCAGTCAGAGTATCAGGTTGTATTCCTTGACAACGGACAGGCATTCTTTGGAAAGCTTGAGGGCGCCGGCTCATCATATCCGGTTTTAAAAGATGTTTATTATGTCCAGAGTCAGACAAATCCGGAGACCAAGCAGGTAAACAGCATTCTTATCAAGAGGGGCAAGGAATGGCATGGCCCTGACATAATGTATCTGAATGCAAAACACATAGTTTTAATAGAGCCGGTATCGTCTGACTCAAGGGTGGCACAGTTGATTAAAGCAGATGCAGAGACTCAGGAAACAAAATAGATAAACAAACAACATTTAAAGGCGGTGATTTTATGAAGTGTTTAAAAATTCATAGGGCAAAAAGTTTTTTTACAGAAGTGTTTTCTACCGTAGTCGTATTACTGTGTTTTGCAGGCAGTGTGCCTGCCGCACAGGTTGATGCTGTCTGGGATGGAGGTGGAGGCACAAATTACTGGAATACAGCCACCAACTGGGACCCGAATGTTATTCCTAATAATGGAACGGATACGTACAATGTCTTTATCGGCGGCTTATATCTGCCTGACTACACCGTGTCTTTGAACACAAATCCTACCATTGACAATCTGACCGTTGATACAGGCGACAGCCTCACTGTCAATAATAACTCTCACTTATACATTGCAGGTGGTGCGTCAGCCGGCGCCATTACCAACAACGGGACCATGTCACTGAACGGGTCCACTACTTACACGGACTTATACTTGAATGGGAACAGCACTATTACAGGCACTGGGATTCTAAATCTTAGCAACTATGCAAACAATCGGATTACCGGTGCATCTGGCGCTGTATTGACAAATGATACCAATCATACCATACAGGGCTCTGGACAGTTAGGCAATAACATTTTAGGAATTACCAACAACGGCACAATTATTGCCAATCAGAGCACTGCATTGACCATTAACCCTGGCAGCGCCGGGGTTACTAACAACGGCATTATGCGGGCGAATGGCGGGACACTCTCTCTATATAGTGGCACATTCACCAACAACAATATCATTGAGGCATTAAACGGCTATGAAGTTCAACTTAATGCCGCTACCATAGTTGGAGGGAATTTAAATACCAGCGGCGGCAGTAAAATCAGGAATACAAGCGCAGCATACTTAAACGGGATTACCTTAAATGGAGATTTTTTAGCAAATAACGGGACAGATACCTATCTTTATGCCGGCGCCATTACCAACAACGGGACCATGTCACTGAACGGGTCCACTACTTACACGGACTTATACTTGTATGGGAACAGCACTATTACAGGCACAGGGATTCTAAATCTTAGCAACTATGCAAACAATCGGATTACCGGCGCATCCGGCGCTGTATTGACAAATGATACCAATCATACCATACAGGGTTCTGGACAGTTAGGCGATAACATTTTAGGGATTACTAACAACGGCACAATTATTGCCAATCAGAGCACTGCATTGCTCATTAACCCTGGCAGCGCCGGGGTTACTAACAACGGCACATTCAGGGCAAACAGCGGCAGCACACTTACAGTAAATGATACCCTTACAAACCTTGCAGGCAATACACTGACAGGAGGGACATATTATGTTACTGGTACAATGCGTCTGCCAGGCGCAATCAATATCAATGCTGCCTCTATTATTCTTGATGGAACAAGTTCAAACCTCTACAACGGTACATCAGGCACAAACAATGCCCTTGCGAATCTTAATACAAACAACGGCAGTTTCAGCATCCTGAATGACAGGGATTTCACAACAGCAGGGAATCTGACAAATTCAGGTGCAATAATAGTCGGCGATAACAGTATCTTAAAAATAAACAGCACAGGCACAGGGATGCTGACATCAAGCGGAAGCATTTCCGGCACAGGGACAATAAACGGTGATGTGGTAAACAGCGGAAGCGTAATGCCGGGTTTATCTCCGGACATGTTAACAGTGGACGGTAATTACACAATGGATTCCTCTGCATCCCTTCTAATTGAACTTGCAGGGTTAACGCAGGGGACAGAGTATGATATGTTAAATGTAACGGGCAGCGCCTATCTTGCAGGGGCATTGTCAGTTGATTTGCTTAACGGATTTACTCCAACCCTCGGCAACAGTTTTACTATCCTGTCAGCGAACAATATCTACGGGACGTTTAACACCTATAATCTGCCGGCATTAGGAAACGGAATGGGATGGGATGTGGCATACAATGCAAATAATGTAAGCCTGATGGTAACGCCCGAGCCCATGTCGGCGATTTTATTCCTCTCAGGGGCCTCGGTCTTTGCCGTGAGGAGATTCAGAAGGGCAAAACATTAAAGATTCAAATTACAGAGTGTCAGAGTTATAAATCTCTGACACTCTATATTCTTATTCCCCTTACCTGCGCGGTTTGTGCTCTCTCTGCCGGTCTTGCCTATGACGGGGCATGTCTTTCCTGTCCCTCATATTTCCTCTTCGGTCCCGAATATCTTCTCTCCTGTCCTTTATATCTTCCTTACGGTCTTTTACATCTTCCTTCCTATCTCTGGCGTCTTCTTTCCTATCACGGACATCCTCGCGCCGGTCCCTGATGTCTTCCTGTTTATCCCTTCTAATATTATTCTGCAGTCTATCTATCTGACCTTGCAGCCTTGCCTGCTCTTGGGGGTCTGTGGTATTTGCCAGTTGATTCTGCAAGTTGCTAAGCTGTTCTGCCTTTATCTTATCATCTTTTCTATCTATAATATCCTCTCTTCTATCCTGTACATCTTCGCGCCTGTCCTTGATATCTTCCCTGCGGTCTTTCATCTCTTCGCGTTTGTCGCGAATGTCTTCTTTTTTGTCTTTAATCTTTTCAAGCGCTTCTTTTTTTGACGCAGGCTTACTTTGTTTCATTTGCCATTCCCTCTGGGACTTTGCCTCCTCAACGCTTATAACACCATCGTTGTTCCTGTCTGCATGCTGAAACATCTTCTTATTGTCGTAATAACTATTCATTCTCGGGTCTGCAGCGATTTCATTTTTATCAAGGACGCCATCCTGGTTTGTATCAATGCTTCTTAAGTTCTCAACTGCATAAGGCTCGGAGCTTACATTTTCCCCCTGGGTTTCGCCTGCTGAATCTGCCGCAAATGCCGGCATTGACCAGATTAGCAAAAGCCCTAAAATCATTGTTAAAACCACAATCTGCTTTTTCATTTTACTCCTCCTTTTCAATTCTTAAGATTATCTGGTTTATTAGAGCAAGTTTTACAGGAAAAGTTTACCATAAGTTAATAAAAAAATTTTAGTTTTAAAAATCAATGTCTTGCGAAGCGCACAGCATATAATGTAAACTTTTTCAGTTAAACATGACTCTAAATATGATGAAAAGCCTCACAGACAAAGAACTTGTAGAAAGGCTTAAAGCTGATGATACTAATGCCTTTGAGGAGCTTGTTGAAAGGTATAAAAAGATGGGTTTTTCATTAGCTTATAATATGTCAGGCAGCATTGAAGATGCGCAGGACATATCGCAGGAGGCCTTTGTAATAGTCCATTCACAGATACATAAATTCAGGGGGGAAAGCAGTTTTAAGACATGGTTCTACAGAATTATCGTAAATCTGTGCAGAAGGCATTACAGGAAAAACAGGTTTGCCTCATTTATTTCACTTAATTTTTTTACTAAAGAAGGAGAAGAAAAGACAATAGATGCAGCAGCGGAAACTACGCCTGAGGATGAACTCTCAACCAAACAGCTCGGCTCTGCGATTAAAAACGCAGTTAAAAACCTGCCGGTGAAACAGCAGGAAGTTTTTGTAATGAAACATTTTAACGGCATGAAAATCAGTGAAATATCCGAGATACTCGGATGCGCAGAGGGCACTGTCAAATCGCATCTGTTCAGGGCCGTTAAGGAACTTCAGGAAAAGTTAAAGGGGTTTTATAATGCAGTGTAAAGAGGTCCAAAAAGAACTGGTGAATTATTATTACAATGAGGCGGGTAATGTTCTTAAGTCTGCAGTGGATGAACACCTTGGATATTGTGATAATTGTGCGTCTTCGCTGGAAAAGCTTAAGAAAACACTTAATGGGATTAAGATTAAAGAGCCTGCCCTCCCGGATGCCTTTTGGAAACGGTACAGTCAGAAAGTTTATAAAAAAATTGACAGTAAAAAACCGCATCGGGAAAGAACGTCATGGCTGTTCCGGCTGCCAAGGCTCATCCCGGCAGCTGCAATAGCAATGGCGCTGCTTGCTGTTTTTTGGGGCGGCATCAAATTTTATGAGTCAAAACAGGAAAATACATTCATTTCCCAGAATTACGACTTTATAAAAAATCTTGACTTATTTGAAGAGTACGAGATATTACAAAACCTTCAGGAGATAGCGGTTGTTGAAAAAACATGAGGTTATATGCGCTTGTATTTTTATTTTTATTGTTTTATTGAGCGGCGCTAATGCATCTGGTGAAAAACAAGATGCAAAAGAAGTTGAAGAGGAAATTATAAAGGTTCTTGATATGCTTGAAGATTATGACCTTTTGATAAACATGGACCTATATGAAGATAAGGAAAAAACAAATGACACGCAAACCATCAATCCAAACACCGAAGAAAAAGCTAAAAGGGGAAACAGTGAAAAAAATTAATTTAATCATAATTTATATTACCTGCTTTTTCTTTCTTGCAATCCTGCCTCTGCGAGCTGAGCAACCTGATGATAATTACCAGGAAAATCTGAAGAAATGGCAGCAGATGACTCCTGAGGAACACGAAAAAATCAAGGAACGGTTTCAGGAATGGAAAAAACTGCCTGACAGCGAAAAAGCGGCGGTAAGAAAAAACTACCAGCGGTTTAAAGCCCTTTCACCAGAGGAAAGGGAAAAGATAAAAAATAAATACACAAAATTCAAACAACTGCCTCCTGAGGAAAAGCATAAGATCATGGAAAATTATAAACGATGGAAAAGCCTCAGGCCCGAAAAGAGAGAAGAAATAAGAGAACGCTACAGACAGCAGAGGCAGATGCCTCCTCAGCGCCGACAGAAACGCTAATCAGCCTTTGATCTTCTTCTGCCACACCTGTGCCTTGCCGATTATATCTTCTTCATCCATTGTCGTAAGCCTTCTGTTTTCAACTACGACCCTGCCGTTAACCATCACTGTCAAGATATCCGAAGGCCTCATGCAATATACAATGTGGGAATATATATCGTAAATCGGCACTAAATGAGGCTGTCTGAGGTCTGCAATAAACAGGTCTGCTAGTTTGCCGGGCTTAAGTGTGCCGGTTTTTTCGCCGAGCCCTAAAATCTCAGCGCCCCATCCGGTTGCCATTAAAAGAGCCGTTTTGCTGTCAACAATAGTCGGGTCGCCGGAAACAGCCTTGTGCACCTTAGCAGCAGTAGACAGTTCACCTAAAATGCTAAGATCGTTGTTGCTTGCAGCGCCGTCCGTGCCGAGCGCAACTCTTACCCCTGCTTTAATCATCTTAGGCACAGGCGCAAAACCTGACGCAAGTTTAAGATTGCTTTCAATGCAGTGCGCAACGCCCACTTTCCTTTCCGCAAGTATTTCAATTTCTTTATCGGTCAGCCACACACAATGCGCAGCAAACATGCGTTTTGAAAGAACGCCGAGACTTTCTAAATATTCCACCGGAGTTTGGCCGTAGCGTTTTTGTATCTCGGCAACTTCCCAAGCGGTCTCAGCAACATGGGTATGTATCGGAACTCTGTATTTTTCAGAAAGTTCATCTGCCCTCTTCAGCGTGTCAGGACCGCAGGTATAGGTTGCGTGAGGGGCAATAAAAGGAGTTATCAATTCACTGCCCTTCCAGTCCTTGATAAATTCCTCGGCATTTCTGAAATAATCGTCAGGGGTCTGCGCATAACCTGAAGGGAAGTCAATAACGCCTGCGCCAAGCACGCCTCTCATTCCTATTTTCTCAAGTTTCCTGCCTGCGGCATCTTCATAAAAATACATGTCTGCATATGTTGTAACCCCTGCCTTTAACATTTCAAGGCAGGCCAGTTCAACAGCATCGGATACAAACTCAGGACTCATCCACTTCGCCTCGGCAGGCCAGATGTGCTTTTCAAGCCACTCCTGAAGCGGCAGGTCATCGGCAAGCCCCCTGAAATAAACCATCGGGGCATGCGTGTGGGTATTGATTAACCCCGGGGCAACAACTTTGTTTGCGCCGCCGATTGTTTTTCCGGCAGTATATTTTTTTGAAATATCGGCATATGCACCGACATCTGTAATGTTCCTGCCTGCTACTGCAACAGCGCCGTCCCGTATGACAGGAAGCCCGTCCTCCATCGGAAGCACATAATCACCGCGTATAATGAAATCAACTTTTCCCATAATGCTCCTCTTCCTCAATATTCCCCTCTTTAAAAGTGGCGAATAAGGCATATATGTCTGAAAAACTTTAAGGCAACACCTTAATGTCATGCTGCCTTTTATAAATAGTTCAAAAGCAATTACTTAAAACCCTTGCAGCATGACTGATAATACTCTTGGTTGCATGCTTAAAGTTTTGAGGGCATGTATGCCTTTAATTTCAAATCCAAAATCCAAATGACAAATCAATAAAGGCATATGCGCCTTTGTCATTCAATCAGTTTTTCCGCAATCTGCACAGCATTAAGCGCCGCGCCTTTTCTTAAATTATCCGAAACCACCCACAAGTTGATGCCGTTTTCAACAGAATGGTCCTCCCTTATCCTTCCTACATATACTGCATCTTTTCCGGCGGCGTCAACAGGAAGGGGATAAAGGTTTTTCTCAGGGGCATCGTAAATAACAATGCCCGGCGCTTTTGAAAGCAGCGTCCTTGCCTCATTCGCCGATAATTTTCTCTCAGTCTCAATGTTAACTGACTCAGAATGCCCCCTGAAGACAGGCACCCGTACGGTAGTTGCCGTAAGCCTTATTGAATCATCCCCCATAATCTTCTTGGTCTCATTTACCATCTTAATCTCTTCTTTTGTATAACCGTCTTCCATAAACTTATCAATATGGGGAAGGCAGTTAAAAGCTATCTGATGCGGATAGACAACCGGCTTTATCTCCTTGAAATTAAGCATGTCCGAGGACTGCTGCAGGAGCTCCTCCATGGCCCTTTTGCCTGTGCCTGAGACAGACTGGAATGTGGTCACAACCACCCTCTTGATTTTAACCGCATCATGAATGGGCTTCATGACAACAACCATTTGGATTGTTGAACAGTTTGGATTTGCAATTATCCCCTTATGCCACTTTAAATCATGGGGGTTGACCTCAGGCACCACAAGCGGCACACCGGGATCCATCCTCCATGCGCTTGAATTGTCAATGACAACACAGCCTGCCTTAACCGCAAAGGGAGCAAAGTGAAGGCTCCGCTCTGCTCCGGCAGAAAACAGGGCGATGTCTATCCCTGCAAAAACCTTTTCACTCAGTATTTCCACAAGCACTGCCTTGTCATTGAATTCAATAGTCTTGCCTTCTGAACGCTCCGAGGCAAAAAGCCTCAGTTTTTCAACCGGGAACTTCCTTCCCTCAAGGATTGAAACCATTTCATTTCCAACCGCGCCCGTTGCTCCAACAACCGCAACAACATATTTCTTTTTTTTCTTCAGCATCTGTATGACCTTTCTTAATAAAAATTAAATTTTACTTCATATATTACAATGGTTTTTCTAATGTTACCGTCCCTGTAAAATGTTCTATGAAGTCGGCTGCCGTAGCATCGGCGGCGTACTCCAGTTCTTCTTTTAAAATTTCTCCATCGTTAGCTGTGAATTCTCTCAAGGTGTATTTCCTCTTAAAATCGCCTCCCCTGTAAGTAAATGATTTTTCCCAGAGGACCTTGCCGTAAGGGTCCTTCAGTGTTGCCTTTGTACTGCTTGAAAGCTCCATATCAACAGTATCAATTGAAATACGATACACCTTAAATTCAAGCACGGCATTTTCAAACTCAATCTCTTCTTCCTCAGGCGGCAATGACACAAAAGATTCCTCAAGCAGTAATGGCATAAAAAATTCATAAGTTGGACGCTCTATCATCGGTTCTTCCTTTACATATACTTCCTTCGCAGGTGCCTTCTTCAAAGGTGCCTTCTTCACAAATACTTCTTTTACAGGCTCTTCTTCAATGCTCATCTCAGGCCAATTAGGGATGTTCTTAAGCGCGCGTCTTACAAATTTTTCTAATACCAGTTTGCCAAAATCCGGACGGGGAATTTCATTCCCTATCCGCTGTATTGACGCCAGGGTTCCCACCGCTGTTCCCACTCCCGGGAACAGCAGAGTTCCGATGCTCGCACTAAAAATGGTGCATTCAGCGCTTGATACCCTAATGCCTCCCGGTGTTTTAAATCTCACCACTTTTAAATACTGACTGGTAGTCAGATTCTTCTTGGCAAGCGGCACATTCTTAGAGGCTGTTGTGCATCCTAAAAAAGAAAGAATGGCAATCAAAGCTGTCAGCCGTATAGTTGTTTTTCTCATTTTTATAATTGTCATTATCCCCGAAGACAATGACATCTATGCATTTGCTAAGAAAGTTCTACCGCATATTTTGCAACAAGATCTCCTGTTTCAGCCGTCGTGTGTCCCATCTGACCTGCCGCAAGGCTTTTAATATGTTTTGCAGTGACAGTCATGACAGCCTGCTCAATGCATTTACTTGCTTTTTCCTCGCCCAAATGCTCAAGCATCATGCCCCCTGCGCATATGGCGGCAAGCGGATTAATTACATTCATTCCTTTATATTTAGGCGCAGAGCCTCCTATCGGCTCAAACATGGACACGCCCTGAGGATTTATATTCCCTCCGGCCGCAATACCCATCCCGCCCTGAATCATTGCGCCCAAATCAGTGATTATGTCGCCGAACATATTGTCTGTTACAATAACATCAAACCACTCGGGGTTTTTGACAAACCACATGGTTATCGCATCCACATGTGCATAGTCAGGTTTTACATCCGGATATTCCTTTGCAACCTCATAAAAGGTCCTCTCCCATAAATCAAAGGCAAACGTCAGGACATTTGTCTTTCCGCAAAGGGTAAGCTTGTTCGCCTTGTTCCTCTTCCTGCAATATTCAAAGGCATAGCGGATACAGCGCTCAACGCCTTTTCTGGTGTTAATTGACTCCTGCACCGCTACTTCGTCAGGCGTCCCTTTTTTAAGCACACCGCCCGCGCCCGCATAAAGCCCTTCGGTATTCTCCCTCACAACGACGAAATCTATATGCTCGGGTTTTTTGTCCTTAAGCGGACAGTCCACGCCGGGATAAAGTTTTACCGGTCTTAAATTAATATACTGGTCCAGCTCAAACCTGAGCCTGAGGAGAATGCCCTTTTCAAGCACACCGGGTTTTACGTCAGGGTGTCCGATTGCGCCGAGATAAATAGCGTCATATTTCTTAAGCTCTTCAATTGCGTCCGGAGGAAGCGTCTCGCCTGTTTTTAAATACCTCTCGCCGCCGAAATCAAAATAGTTTAGATTCAGTTTAAATCCGTATTTGTGCGATACGGCATTTAAGACCTTCACTCCCTCTGCGATAACCTCCGGACCCGTGCCGTCGCCCGGGACCACTGCAATGTTATAAGTCTTAGGCATTTAACCTCCTTACTTCTGTTTTTAACTATACACTGTTCACTGATTACTGTTCACTGTCTTTAATGGCGGTCCCAACGGGTTTCGAACCCGTGTTTCAGCCTTGAGAGGGCCACGTCCTAGGCCGCTAGACGATGGGACCACTGGGGAGAGAGGATTCGAACCCCTATAAGCAGATCCAGAGTCTGCCGTCCTGCCATTGGACGACTCCCCAAAAAAACGACAGTAACAAGTTACAAGTTAAGAGTTATTAGTGAACAAATAAAAAACAGCGTTTATAGCGTCTATTCCTCTGGCTTTTCACTTTTAACTCTTAATTTTTAACTCTCAACTCGTAATTGCTGTTATAACATTATAGGATACAAAACCGTCTGAGTTATAGTCAATTGCCCTGCGCTTTTTCCGCGCCTTTTTCCGACAGTTTTCTACGCATCTCATAGAGTTTATTCAATGCCTCAATCGGCGACATGCTCATAATATCCAGCCCTAAGAGCTCCTTTATCACGGGGTCTGCCTGCGTGGTGAAAAGGTCCAGTTGTCCGCCCTTTGGTTTCTCTGCAGGGGAATCTGCAGAATAGGCAATCTTCGGTGCGCCGAGTTCATTAAGCTCTGCCTTTTCAAGATTTGAAAGAACTTCTTTTGCGCGTTTTATTACATCATCGGGAAGCCCTGCAAGTCTCGCAACCTGTATGCCGTAACTCTTGTCGGCAGGTCCCTCTTCAATTTTTCTTAAAAATATTATTTCATCGCCCCACTCTTTAACGGCAACATTCAGGTTCTTAATTCCCTCAAGGCAGAGCGCAAGTTCTGTGAGTTCATGGTAATGAGTTGCAAAAAGCGTCCTTGCCTTCAGGTTCTTAGCGATGTATTCGGCAGTTGCCCATGCAATGCTTATACCGTCAAAAGTGCTGGTCCCCCTTCCAACTTCATCAAGCAGGATAAGGCTCTTTTGGGTTGCATTGTTTATGATATTTGCCGTTTCAATCATTTCAATCATAAAAGTGCTTTGACCTTTGGTTATTACATCCGATGCGCCTATGCGTGTAAATATCCTGTCAACAATCCCTATCCTGGCCTCTTTCGCAGGCACAAAACTGCCTGTCTGTGCCAGTAAAACTATGAGAGCAACCTGCCTCATATATGTTGATTTGCCTGCCATGTTCGGGCCTGTGATGATTAAAATATTGTTTGCGAATGTATCAAGCATTGCGTCGTTCGGGATAAACCTGTCGCTTATCGCCAGCCTTTCAAGCACAGGATGCCGGCCCTCGGAAATCCGGATAATGTCGCCGCTGTCAACCACAGGCCTTACATAATTATATTTGGCCGCAATGCGTGCAAAACCGGACAGGGCGTCCAGTTCTGCAATTGCAGAAGCAGTCTTTTGAATCCTTTCAGTTTCTTTCAGAATCTCAGCCCTTAGTTTTATGAAAATTTCATATTCAAGATTTTTAAGCCTTTCTTCCGCGCCCAAAACCTTTGATTCATATTCTTTGAGTTCAGGCGTTATAAAACGCTCGCCGTTTGCAATCGTCTGTTTTCTTATATAATCAGGCGGGACCTGCGGGAGGTTCGGTTTTGTAACTTCAATAAAATAACCAAAGACCCTGTTATAGCCTATTTTTAATGATGATATGCCTGTGCGCTCCTTCTCTCTTGTTTCAAGCGAGGCAAGGAAATCCTTTCCGCTTGAACTAATCTGCCTCAGTTCGTCAACCTCAGGGCTGAATTCCTGCCTTATCAGGCCTCCGTCTTTCAGGCTGAGAGGAGGATTTCCGGCAATGGATTTTTCAATAAGCGCTTCTATGTCTGAAAGTTCATCAATTTGCCCTTGCAGAAATTTAATACGCCTGTCTCCGCTGTCTCTGAGCAAGCCCTTAAGTCCTGGCAGGAGTTTCAGTGAATTCTTAAGCGCTGTCAGGTCCCTTGCATTAGCGCTTTCGTTGTCCATCCTGGATGATAAGCGCTCAATATCTGATATATCTTTTAAAATCCCCTGAATTTTAGAAAGCAGCGCTGAATCATCATAAAGAGAACCAACTGAATCCTGCCTTTCCCATATTTTTTCAGCGTTAAGCAGGGGATTAAGAAGCCAGGTCCTCAGAAGCCTTGCGCCCATCGGCGTAAGCGTCTCATCAATAACCCAGAGCAGACTGCCTTCCTTTGCGTCATCTTTAATATTTTTTATAAGCTCCAGGTTTTTCTGCGTGGCGGCGTCAAGCAGCATGTGCGAATCGCGCTTGAGGACTTTTATCTTTTTAAATCCGAGAGCTCCTTTCTGTGTACCCTCAAGATAATTAAGAAGAGCGCCGGCCGCTGAAACAGCCACGACCATGCCCTCAACGCCATAACCGTCAAGAGAGCCTACTTTGAAGTGTTTTAAAAGCGCCCTGTACGCCTCAATATAATCGTAATACCAGTCCTCATACGGGGTAGTGTAATAACCGTTAAGCCATTCCTGAATGGAGGGATTGTGCTTAAAACTCAGGGGGTAAAGCACTTCCTTAGGCTCAAACCTCACTATCTCGTCATTAAGATTATTGCAGGATTCGTAAATCTGGAACTCTCCGGTCGTTATATCGGCGGCGGCAAAACCAAAAATATTTTCCTTCTGAAAAATACTCAGTATGTAATTGTTTTCCTTCGGACTCTCGGGTTGAAAGGTCCCGGGAGTCACAACCCTGACAACCTCCCTCCTCACTATCCCCTTTGCATCTTTCGGGTCTTCCACCTGCTCGCAGATTGCAACCTTATGTCCGCTTTTTATTAATTTTGCGATATAGGTTTCTGCAGTAAAATGCGGCACGCCGCACATCGGAACGGCGTCTTCTTTGCCCCGGTCCCTCGTTGTCAGGGCAATCTGAAGAATTTTTGACGCTGTCACTGCATCCTGCCCGAACATCTCATAAAAATCACCGAGGCGGAAAAATACAATAGAATCGGGATGATTCTGTTTTACCTCGTGATATTGCCTCATTAAAGGGGTTAGTTCTGACATAAAAATCTAAAATTAAAGAATCTTAAGAATATACCATAATAACTGTCATAATAAAAGAGTTTGAAATAACTGCTCAACTCAGAATACAATTTGCTAAAATTTTTCTTTTGTGTTATTTTTAACAAATTAAATTCTACAACTTAACAGGAGGACTGAAATGAAACGCTTTACAAAACTGACATTATCCATGCTTGCAATGATTGTTTTTGCAGCCTTTACAAGTAACGGGGTTTTTGCAGGGACTCAACCCGCTCAAAAAGCTCAAAAAGAAGAAAAGAAGGCATCCCCCGACATACAGAATACGCTTAAGGAAATCCAGAAAACACAAAAAGAAATCCTCCTGAAACTTGATGCCCTTGAAAAGAAAGTCTCAAGTCCTGCACAACCTGCAAGGCCCGCTGTTGATTTCAGTAAAGTTTATACCATTCCCATCGGAAATTCACCTGTAAAAGGCGACAAGAATGCGCCTGTTACCATTACAGAGTTTTCTGATTTCCAGTGTCCTTACTGCGCCCAGCTTGAGCCCACTTTAAACGATGTTCTAAAGGCTTATCCAAAAGAGGTTAAGCTGGTTTTTAAACAATATCCGTTGCCTTTCCACCCTCATGCAAAAAATGCGACTAAGGCGAGTCTCGCAGCTTTTGAACAGGGCAAATTCTGGGAAATGCACGACCTTATCTTTGCAAATTTCACCAAGCTTGGCGAAGACAAATTCAAGGAATTCGCAGCACAGCTCGGGCTGAATATGGAAAAATTTAATACTGACTATTCCAGCAGTAAATATGACGCACAGATACAGCAGGACATAACACTCGGCAATAACGTTGGAGTAACAGGCACGCCCACTCTTTTTATAAATGGGAAGAGGATGCAGGGCAGGTCACTTGATGATTTTAAGGCGACAATTGACAGTGAGCTGAAAAAGAAATAGGGTTGGCAAGTGTTGTATTATCTCAATGGAAAATGCAGAAGAAGCATGTAATGTTACTACGTCTAATAAAATAAGTCTTCTGCATAAACCAACCGTTCATATTTTATTAATTGTCATCATTGGACTGATTGCATACTCCAAGACCTTCCATGTACCTTTTTATTTTGATGATATAAACAATATTGTCAAAAATTCTTTTATTAAGGACCTCCGGTATTTCACAGAACCCTCAAAAGCAAAAACAGCAGGGGCAAAGGGTATTGAGTATTATGCCTTTAAATATGATGGCTTTAAAAACCGTTTCATAGGCTTCCTCACTTTTGCATTGAACTACAAGCTGCATGGTCTTAATGTCACAGGCTATCACATCGTTAATCTTGCAATTCATCTTCTGAACGCCCTGCTTATCTACCGGCTTGTCCTTCTTACATTTCAAACGCCGTATTTCAGGTGTCAAAGTGTCAAAGTATCAGAGTGTCAGAGTGGTGGAGTGTCAGAAAGTCAAAGCTTTGATACTTTGATACTTGGATACTCTGATACTAAGTTTGTTGCCTTGTTTTCAAGTCTGCTCTTTGTCTCCCATCCCATCCAGACACAGGCAGTTACCTATATAATCCAGAGGCTTACATCCCTTTCAACACTCTTTTATCTCCTGAGCCTTGTGATGTATGTGAAATTCAAAATTCAGAACACAGACAAGAGGCAAAAAATCTTTAGTCTGTCATCTGTGTTCTGGTATCTGACATCTGTCCTTTCTGCTGTTCTTGCCATGAAGACTAAGGAGATTGCATTCACCCTTCCGATAATCATAACGCTTTATGAAATTTTCTTTTTTAACCCTAAACTTAAAACCCAAAACCCTGAACTCGAAACTCTAAACTCGCAGACTAAAGCCTGCGGCTACATATCACGCCTTACCCCTTACGCCTTACGTTTTCTCTATCTAACCCCCTTTCTCCTTACCCTGCTTATCATTCCTATTTCTCATATCGGAGCTCCACAGTCTGCCGGAGATTTAATAGGCGAAGTATCAGAGACAGTAAGGGTTCAGACAACAATGTCAAGAGTGGACTATCTTTTTACTCAGTTCAGGGTGATTATCACATATATAAGGCTTTTATTTTTGCCGGTAAATCAAAATCTTGATTATGACTATCCGGTATATCATTCATTTTTTGAGCCGAATGTATTTTTGTCGTTTCTGTTTTTATTATCTATTTTGGGGCTCGGGGTTTATCTGTTTTATTATTCAAAAACCAAACAACAAACCTCGGATACGCAGGCTGAAGCCCCGTATCAAGTACGGGGCAGGCTCTGCGGCTACACATCATGCCTTACCCCTCACGTCTTACGTCTCACCGCCTTTGGAGTTTTCTGGTTCTTTATAACCTTGTCTGTTGAGTCAAGTGTTATTCCTATTGTGGACGTAATTTTTGAACACAGACTATATCTGCCATCAGTCGGTGCGTTCATTGCAATAATAACTCTTATATTTTTTATGACAAAAAGCTTAAAAAACAAATGGCACCTGATAAATAACATAATCACCACAGGACTTACGTTAATCATTATTACATTTACCTGGGCTACTTATTCAAGAAATACTGTATGGCAAGATGAAATAGTGCTATGGGAAAATGTGATAAAAAAGAGCCCGAATAAGGCAAGAGGTTATAATGAATTGGGGATAGCTTATATGAACAGAGAAATATTTGATAAAGCTACTTCCAAATTTCAAATAGCCATAGAATTAGATCCACATTTTACAGATGCACTTCATAATCTTGCAACTGTTTACAGTAAAATAAATATGTTTGCCGTGGCAATTGAAATGTATAACAAAGTTTTAAATGAAAAACCGGATTTATTCTACATCTACAATAATCTCGGAGTCATTTATTTTAAACTAGGGCAATTTGATAAAGCCTTCGAAAATTATACAAAAGCAATCACCATAAATCCCTATTTTGCAGAACCTTACAATAATCGTGGAATTATCTATGCCAGAATAAAAAAATATATAAATGCCATTGAAGATTATACAAAAGCAATTACCCTGGATCCAACACTCGTAGAGTCTTATACAAACCGCGGGAATTCATACGATGAAGAAGGCCTCCCTGATAAGGCTCTTAATGACTATACTGCAGCAATTACTATAAATCCGAAATATGCTGATGCCTATTTTAATCGCGGCGTTACCTATTTCCATCTTGGTAATACTGCAAGTGCGATGTCAGACTTCCAAAAATCTTGTGATTTGGGAATTAAAAAGGGATGTGAGGCATTATGAACTATTTCAAAAAGCAAACTACTCCTACTTGAAGAATTTTCTTAGTTTGTCGTAGGTTTTTCTCAGGTGCTCGGGCATCACCCTTATTTCCGAAATTATGGGCATGCTGTCAGTATCGCCCGCCCATCGCGGGACCACGTGAATGTGCATATGCTGTTCCATGCCGGCGCCCGCAACCTTGCCAAAATTAAGCCCCATGTTAAAACCATCGGGGCTCAGCGCCTTTATTAGAATACCTACTGATTTTTCCACAGTCTTTATCAAATCAAAAAGAGCCTTGTCTGAAAGACCGTCAAAGGTTGGTGTATGAAAATAGGGGACCACCATCAGATGTCCGCCGTTATAAGGATAGCGGTTTAAAATCACAAAGCAGTGTTTCCCCCTGTGCAGAATTAAATTTTTTTTGTCATTTCGTTTTTCCTGTTTTATAAAATCGCAGAAAAGGCAGCCCTTGTGTTTTTCATCGGATAAGATATATTCCATTCTCCACGGCGCCCACAGCCTCTTCATAACTCTCCTCAAAAAATCATTTAAAATTTATCATTGCAAAATTAGCAGTTATCATTAATTGATAATTGATCATTGATAAATGTTAATTGCTAATTATTATTTCTTCAGTTTCTCCATCACCTTCTGCGCATCACCCCATGTCAGCCATTTATCCTTTGGGTTCCTGAGCAAATACGCAGGATGAAATGTCGGCATCACGGGAATACCGTCGTATTCATAAAATCTACCCCTTAATTTGCTTATCGGGGTTTTTGTATTAAGAAGGTTCTGCGCTGAAATCCTTCCAAGCGCAATAATAACCTTCGGATTGATTATACTTGCCTGTTCCTGAACAAAAGGCATACACGAATTAATTTCGTCTTCCTCCGGGTCCCTGTTCATCGGAGGCCTGCACTTTACAATATTAGCTATGTAAACGTCTTCGCGCCTTAAACCCATTTTCACGATAAGGTTGGTAAGAACCGTTCCTGCCTCGCCGACAAAAGGTCTTGCCTGAAGGTCTTCTTCCCTGCCGGGTCCTTCTCCAATAAACATAAGTTCAGACTCAGGATTGCCCTCGCCAAAGACAATGTTTGTCCTGCCGCTTGAAAGCTTGCACCGTTTGCAGTCTCCAATTTCCTCCCTCAATGTCTTAAGGGCAGAGTCCTTATCGGGTAACGGATAAATCCCCCCTTGCCCCCCTTTGTCAAAGGGGGGATGGGGGGATTTATCCTGCATTTCAAATCCAGAATCTTGCAAATTGTAACTTGCAACTGTCTTTAGAGGCAGATACTCAAATCCAATCTCCCGATAAAACTCAAGCGCCTTTCTTAGTTTGGTTAGGGTTTTTTTTTCGCTGTCAACTGTTAACTGTTCACTGTTCACTATCTTTTCACCGTTCCCCCCACTTCAGTTTTGTCCTCAAGACCTCAAAATAATCCCTGTCCGAGAGGCGGATGAATTTTGTCTTATACCCTGCCTTCCTGACCTTCACTGTATCTTTGACCTTTAGCGGAAAACCAACCTGTCCGTCAAGCGTAAGATAAACTTCATCCCCCATTTTTATAGAGACCTCTAAAATAAATTTATCAGGCAGGACAATCGGTCTGTTTGTAAGAGTATGCGGACATATAGGAGTTACAACAAACGCCCCGAGTGTAGGATATAAAATAGGCCCGCCGGCCGAAAGCGAATGGGCGGTTGAGCCGGTAGGCGTTGAGATTATCAGTCCATCAGCCTTTAGGGTTGTGACATCCCTGCGGTCCACACGGGCGTCAAACTCAATCATCCTTGCAAGGGCGCTTTTATGTATTACAACATCATTAAGGGCGCCTGCCTTAAAAACCTGTTTCCCCCGCCGGTCCACACGGGCGGAAAGCATTATGCGTTCTTCTAAACTGTACTTACCGGATGCGATTTTATTAATTGCGTCAGGAATCTCATTTAGGGTAATTTCAGTAATAAACCCGAGTCCTCCGAGATTGACGCCAAGTATCGGAATCTCCCTGCCGCCGATTAATCCTGCCGCATGTAAAAGAGTGCCGTCTCCGCCCAAGACAATTATCATTTCTGCGTGCGCAGGGATCTCATTGCGCGGATAACCCTTTATCCTCAGGTCTGCGGCTAATTCAGGCTCAACAAAAACTTCAAATCCTTTTTTCCATAAAGACTTCACAGCGCCCCTGACTGCATTTACAGCCCCGGGCATCCCTTTCTTTGTTATTATGCCGACCTTTTTCATATTAAAACCACAGAAAAAACAAAACTGAATTTAGCCACAGATTAACACAGATTTTTTTATTTCCTCATTTTTTAATTTTATCTTTAATTTAAATTTAAGTTTTCTCTGCGTTCTCTGTGGTAAACTTTACAAGTCAACCCCCTCTATTAAAATATCCCTTTCATTTTCTCCCGCATAATTAATCCTGACCTTTATACATCCTTCAGGGATTTCCTCCCCTGCCCTCTCAGCCCATTCAACAACTGATACGCCTTTGCCAAGGTATTCATCAAGCCCGAGTTCCCCTGCCCTTTCAGTCTCCACTCTGTAAAGATCTATGTGATAAAAAGGCGTTGCCCCTTTATATTCGGCAATGATTGTAAAACTTGCGCTTGTTATATCGCGTTCGTCTATCCCAAAGGCAGAAGCTATGCCTTTAACCATCGTTGTCTTGCCTGAGCCGAGCTCTCCGTATAAACAAACGACATCTCCTGTCTGAAGCTGTCTTCCAACCCTTCTGCCGATTTCCCTTGTCTCTGTTTCGTTTCTGCTTTCAAGCTTCACGGGTCATAGCGCTGACTAAATCAGCCTTGCCTATAATTCCGACAACCACCTTATCCCTGACAACAGGTATCAGGTGAATATTTTTATCTGACATTATCGTGGCAATATCATCCATAGACGTTTCTTCCGTAATTGTAACGATATTTTTTGTGCAGATTTCACCGACTGTGGTAGCCGCCATTTTCCTGATTTCTCCTTCCAGCTTGCCGGAGCCGAGTACAATATAGGCGTCAAAAAGCCTTATTATTGTCGGAATATGGAGCCTTCTGTTCTGGCTTATGAGGTCATTTTCAGTGACAATGCCGATAAGTTTTTTCCCTTCGTCTACCACGGGCACGCCGCTGATTTTATGTTCTATCAGCAATCGCGCAAGCTCCTCAACTGTTGCTTCCGGCTTAACGGTAATAACATCCTTTGTCATCATATCTTTAGCCTTGAGCATCAATCCCTCCAATTAAATAGTTCAAACAGTTTAAACTGTTCAAATCGTTCAAACCATGTTGAACCATTTGAACAATGTTGAACGTCTTTATCTTTTTATTGAACCATGTTAAACAATATTAAACTGTTTAAACTATTTATATCATTCCTATAAATCCGCCCTGTCTTCCGGCGCGGTCTTTTGCATATCTGAAAGAATGGAATTTTGCAGGTTTGCAAAAAGTGCATTCTTCCGACTGCCAGATATTTTTCTCTAAAACGCCTGCCGCCAGAGCCTGAATCCTGTTTGCATTTGAAAGGTCAATTAAATATTTTTCATCTCGTTTGGAAAAATATCCGCCCTCTCCCGTTGCCATATGCACTGCATCCTTTACTTCATCTCCGACATTATAACAGCACTGCCTGATGCTCGGACCTATAGCGACCAAAATATCTTCTGCTGATGAGCCAAACTTCTCCTTCATGGCATTTATCGTCTTTTTCAAAATACCTGACGACGTTCCCCTCCACCCCGCATGGACGGCGCCGATTACCGACTTGCCTTCATCCAGCAAAAGTACAGGGACGCAGTCTGCAACCTGCACCCCGATTAATACGCCCTTCCTTTCTGTTAGTATAGCATCTGCAATCTGAGGTTTAAAATCATCTTCTAAAATCATTACACTGTCCGTATGCTTCTGCAAAGGCATGTAAATGGAATCCTCCGGAAAACCGCTTTCTTTCAGCGGCTCATAAAAGTTATTGCCCGTTGTCTTAGTCGTAAAAAAAGCCTTTACGCCGGAGCTTATAAAATTATGCGGCTTAATAAATTTCATGCCATCCGCCTTCATAGTCATTTTTTAAATAATACCACATTTTTACAGTTCTTTATTATACCGCCTAATTAAACGATTTTGGCGTAACACATTATAAAATATACATTGGAGGTTAAAAATTACAAATGTTATATTATTTCAATGAAAACCATAGAAGAGGCAGATAAGGTTAACATGCTTTATAAAATAAGTCTCCTGCATAAACCAATAGTTCATATTTTATTAATTGTCATAATCGCCCTGATTGCATACTCAAATACTTTTCATGTGCCATTTCAGTTTGATGATAAACCGTATATCGCTGAAAATTCGGCTATCAAAGACTTCCAGTATTTTATAGAGCCTTCAAAAATAGAGAAAATTAAATTGTCTTATCCCCTTTCTAATATTTTGGTTCAATATACTTTTAAAAAAAGGCTCATGGGCTCCCTTACCTTTGCTATTAATTATAAATTGCACGGCTTTAATGTTACAGGTTATCATATCTTTAATCTTTCAATCCATATCATCAATGCCTTGCTTGTCTATTGGTTTGTCCTGCTCACGTTTCAAACACCTTCTCTCCGAATGCTAAACTCTGAACACCGAACACACTTAATTGCCTTATTCTCAAGTTTGCTCTTTGTCTCACATCCGATACAGACTCAGGCAGTTACTTATATCACACAGCGATTTGCGTCCCTTGCGACGCTCTTTTATCTCCTGAGTATGGTGATGTATGTGAAGTTCAGAACACAGAACCTGCCTAGCGGACAGGCAGGCACAGAGCACAGAGCACAGAGCACAGACAAGAGGCAAAAAACCTTTAGTCTGTCATCGGTGTTCTGGTATCTGGGCTCTGTCCTCTCGGCTGTCCTTGCCATGAAGACAAAGGAAATCGCATTTACACTTCCTGTTGTTATTATTCTCTTTGAGTTTATGTTCTTTGATAATCTACGATCCACAAAAGAAATTACGAAAAAATTGCTATATCTTACTCCTTTAATTCTCACAATTTTGATAATACCACTAAGCCTTATACCAAAAGGAAATACTATGGAAAATATAGATGAAGCTACGAGAGCCCTTTCAACTATGTCACGGTGGGATTATTTATTTACTCAATTCAGAGTAACTGTTACTTACATAAGGTTATTGTTTCTGCCGATAAACCAGAATCTTGATTATGATTATCCGATATACAACTCATTTCTAAATCCGAATGTGTTTTTGTCATTTTTGTTTCTATTGTCTGTCTTCGGACTCGGGGTTTATCTGTTTTATTATTCAAAAAAATATTCAACCTTCATCCTTCATCCTTCATCCTTACGCCTCACCGCCTTCGGCATTTTCTGGTTCTTCATAACACTGTCTGTTGAGTCAAGTATAATACCCACACAAGATATAATTTTTGAGCATAGGTTGTATTTGTCATCTATAGGCGTCTTTGTTGCAATAATAACTTCTATATTTATTATCACTGCCAAACTGCAAAGAAAATGGGAAACAATGAACAAGGGCATAGTCTTATTATTTATAGTAATTATTATTAGTCTTGCCGGCACTACTTATTCCAGAAACACCGTATGGAGCGACGAGATTAGGCTATGGGAAGATGTAGTGAAAAAAAGCCCTAATAAGGCAAGGGGGCATATCAATTTGGGACTTGCATATGATTCTAATAATTTAACAGATAAAGCAATAGAACATTTACAAACCGCCCTGAAATTAAACCCTGATTCTTTAGAAGCACATATTGATCTTGGCAAAATTTACGATGCTAATAATTTACCAGACAAAGCGATAGAACATTTACAAACTGCCCTGAAACTGAATCCCGATTCTTCAGAGGCATATAATAATCTCGGTCTTGTCTATGCCAAGAAAGGAGAGTTTGACGTGGCAGTTGAATTATATAACAAGGCAATTGCTTTGAATCCTTATCATTTTACCTCTTACGTCGGTCGCGGCAATGTTTATGATGATAAAAATCAGCCTGATAAAGCAATTGAAGATTACAATAAGGCAATCAGTTTAAATCCTGATTATGCTACGGCGTATCTTGAGCGAGGGATTACTTATATGCGCATCGGCAAATTAGGATTGGCAATATTAGATTTCCAGAGGGCTTGTGATATGAGGGACAATGATGCATGCGCGCAGTTAGGACATGCTTTAGAAAAAAAGTAAAGCTGTTCCACCAGTTTTAATATTTATGTCATACTGAAATGCCTGTCACCCTTATAATCTCGTCAAATGTGGTCACGCCTTTAAACATTATCTCCACGGCGCATTCCCTGAGGGTCTTAAAACCTTCAACCCTTGCAATCTGCCTGATTTTGGCAGGCGCCGCCTTTTCCTCAATGGCGCCCCTTATCTTTTCCGTTATCTCCAGGACCTCAAAAATTCCGGCCCGTCCGAGATAGCCCGTGCCCCTGCACTGCGGACATCCGGCGCCGATTGAGACCTTCGCATTTTTCGTCCTGTCGTAATTTATACCAAGCATCCTGCACTCATTTTCCGAGAGGTGATACTGTTCCACACAGTGCCTGCATACGGTCCTTACAAGCCTCTGCGCCACTACGCCAATAAGAGTGGAATTAATCAGAAAAGGCTGGATGCCGAGGTCCAAAAGTCTTGTGACAGAGCCCGGGGCGTCGTTGGTGTGAAGCGTGGAGAGCACAAGATGCCCTGTAAGCGCAGACTGAATGGCATTGTCCGCCGTCTCAAAATCTCTTATCTCGCCGACCATGATTATGTCCGGGTCCTGCCTGAGAATCGTCCTCAAACTGCTTGCAAAGGTAACGCCTATCTGCGGTTGTATGGAAGTCTGGTTAAAATCCTCGTGTATCATTTCAATAGGGTCTTCTATGGTGACAAGGTTTACGTCGGACGTTGAAAGAGTCTTTAACGCAGAGTAAAGGGTCGTTGTCTTGCCGCTTCCGGTGGGACCGGTAACAAGAATAAGCCCGTTTGGAGATGCGACAAAAGACTTGAAAAGCGCAAGTTCCCTTTCCATAAAGCCGAGATTTTCAATGTCCTGCATTAAAATATTCGGGTCAAAAATTCTTATGACAACCTTCTCTCCGAATGCAACAGGCAGTGTTGATACGCGGAGTTCTATTTCTTTGCCGTCCTGCTCTGTCTTAATCCTGCCGTCCTGAGGCCTGCGTTTCTCTGCTATATCCATGCGGGACAGCATTTTGATGCGGGAGACAAACGCAGGATGCACCGCCTTCGGCATCTTGTGTATGCCGTGCAGCACCCCGTCAATCCTGAACCGTATAAGGCTGTGCTCCCGCTTAGGCTCTATGTGTATGTCCGAGGCCCGCTGCGAATAGGCATAATGCAGAAGATATTCAACGGCGTCAATAATATGCTGGTCCGAGGCTCCGAGATCTGAAACTGATTTTAATTTTACATACTGCTCAAGATTGCCGAGGTCTATCTGCGATGAAAGCTCGCCATGCGCGGCGGCAATGGAAGATTTGAAGCCGTAAAATTCTGTAATAATCCTCAGTATATCTGATTTTGTTGAAACAACAACATCTATGTCATAGCCCTTGGATTGTTTGATGCCGTCAATGCCGTCGCGTTCAAAAGGGTTTGACGTGGCAACGGTCAGAGTATTGCCTGAAAGCTTAACCGGCAAAAGCAGGTGTTTAACAGCATAAGGCCTTGAGACAATCTTTGTCGCCGCATCGGAATCAATCGTAAGGGGGTCAATCTTTAAAAACGGCATGTTGAGATGCCTCGCCATCTCCTTCATGACAGTCTCTTCCGAAATATACACAGAATCGCTGCCCGGCATTTTCAATTTCAATGAATCAATAATGTCAAAGATTGAAATGTCAGGCTGTATTCCCCTGCCGCGCTTCATGACTGCGCCCTTTGATTTAAGGAGACGGGCGCGAAACACATCTTCTTTTGACAGGATATCGTCCATCTGCTTTTTTGACAGAAGACCTGCCGACTGGAGGATTTTAAGGATGGTCTTTTTTGTTTTCTCATCCATGATAATTTCCTGGATAATACCACATTTTTACGGTTCTTTAAAATACTGCCTGACTAAACGATTTTGGCATGACACATTATAAAATATACATTGGAGGTTAAAAATTACAAATGTTATATTATCTCAATGAAAACTATAGAAGGGGTAGATAAGGTTAATACCCCTTATAAAATAACTCTCCTGCATAAACCAATAGTTCACATTTTATTAATTGTCATAATCGGTCTGATTGCATACTCAAATACTTTTTATGTGCCTTTTCAGTTTGATGATTATAACTATATTGTTGACAACCATAAATTAAGAGACCTCAGTAACTTCTGGTCGCCTACCGGGTCCAGATGGGCCGGGTTTTTGACATTTGCCTTGAACTATAAATTCGGAGGACTTAACGTTACAGACTACCACATAGTTAATATCATCATTCATATCCTTAATGCCTTGCTCGTTTACCGGCTTGTCCTTCTGACCTTTCAAACGCCGTATTTCAGGTGTCAAAGTGTCAAAGTATCAGAGTGTCAGAGTGGTGGAGTGTCAGAAAGTCAAAGCTTTGATACTTTGATACTTGGATACTCTGATACTAAGTTTGTTGCCTTATTTTCAAGTTTGCTCTTTGTCTCGCACCCAATTCAGACACAGGCAGTCACATATATCGTTCAAAGGTTTACATCCCTTGCAACGACGTTTTATCTCCTGAGTCTGGTGATGTATGTGAAATGGAGGCTCAAGTCAGAGCAGCAGAGCAATAGCACATCAGAACAGCAGGTTAAGAAAACTATTCTTGCACAATTACGCTGCCGCACTTCTGCGCTGCTGCTCTACTG
>JACRGX010000064.1 GCA_016212185.1 Nitrospirota bacterium | reverse complement strand
CATAAGCTTAAATCAATCCCTCCGGTTGAAAATGAACAAAAGTTTTTAAATCTTCTTGAGAAATTTTTCTCTTTCTCTTTACCAAAAGTCTATGATGCAAAAGCCCTTGCAATAGAGCTTGCAAAGAGGACGCGTTTTTTAAAAGATGAAGTAATTTCTCAGGAACTGGAAGAAGAAGAAAAAAAGGACAAAGGAAATATTCTCGGCTTCTATAAAGTCTTTAAAGAGCATCTCATAAGCGGGCTTCTAAAAGAAGACTTTGCCGAGCTTTATTCGCAGACAATCACCTATGGGCTTTTTGCCGCCAGAACCAGAACAGAAAACGGTTTTAACAGAAAACTTGCGTATGATAAAATTCCAAAGACAATTGGAATTTTGAGGGATGTATTTAAATTCATTTCATGGGGCGACCTGCCCCAGCAGATGGAATGGATTATTGACGACATCTCCGAAGTGCTGGCAACTACCGATGTTTATAAAATACTTGATGAATACTTCACCAAGCACAAGGGCAAAGACCCAATCGTTCATTTTTATGAAACCTTTCTTGCAGAGTACGACCCGAAGACAAGAGAAAAAAGAGGTGTTTATTACACGCCGGAGCCGGTTGTCTCGTATATTGTCCGTTCCCTTCATCATATCCTGAAGGAATATTTTAATAAGAACGACGGCTTTGCAAGCCATTCAGTCACAGTGTTGGACCCGGCCGCAGGAACACTTACATTTTTAGCAGAAGCCGCCAAATTAGCAGTGAAAGAGTTCACCTCAAAATACGGCGAAGGCAAGAAGGCGGGTTTTATTAAAGAGCATATACTTAAAAACTTCTTTGCCCTTGAGCTGATGATGGCTCCATATGCAATAGGTCATCTAAAAATGTCTTTTCTTCTTGAAGAGCTTGGCTATAAACTTCAGTCAGACGACAGGTTTAAACTATATCTTACCAATACACTTGAGATGGACGAACTGGCCCAGACAGAACTCCCCGGCATGATTTCACTTTCAGAAGAATCGCATTTGGCAGGCAAAGTCAAAAAAGAACAGCCTATCCTTGTTATCCTCGGCAATCCGCCCTATTCCGGTCATTCTTCAAATATTGGCGATTGGATATCTAAAGAAATTAAGGCTTACTTTCATGTTGACGGTAAACCCCTCGGCGAAAAAAATCCAAAATGGCTTCAGGATGATTATGTTAAGTTTATCCGGTTTGCCCAGTGGAAAATTGACCAGGCAGGCGAAGGCGTTTTAGGTTTTATCACAAACCACAGTTATCTTGATAATCCAACCTTCAGGGGCATGAGACAGTCTTTGATGCAAAGTTTTGATGAGATTTACCTGCTGGACCTTCACGGCAACAGCCTTAAAAAAGAAAAATGTCCCGATGGCTCAAAGGATGAAAATGTCTTTGATATTCAGCAAGGTGTTGCCATTGCCCTTTTTATCAAGAAAAAAGAACTAAAGAAAAAGTTCTCTCACTCCGAACGCTGGGGAATCAGAGAAGACAAATATGATTGGCTCAATAAACATGATATTACAACAACGAAATGGAAAACAATTAAACCAAAATCCGGGTTTTATCTTTTTATTCCGAGAGATGAGGAGCTTTTAAATCAATACGAAACTTATCCGAAAGTAACGGATATTTTCCCTGTTAACAGTGTCGGAATAGTCACATCAAGAGACAATTTTGTAATTGACCGAGATAAGTCTGCTCTTAAGAGAAGGCTCTTGCAGTTCAAAGACAAAAAAATGCCTGATGAAATTATCAGGCAGACTTATGAATTAAATGATAAATCCAATTGGAAGCTAAAAGATGTAAGAGAAGAGATAATGAAGGATGCCGATTGGGAAGAGGCCATAATAAAAATTCTTTACCGCCCTTTTGATGAACAATGGATTTTCTATCATGATGCTTTAATTGAACGCTCACGCAAAGAAGTAATGCAGCATATGATGAAAGAGAATTTGGGGCTAATTACAGTCAGGCAGGTTGCTGAGGGAAACTTCAACCATGCTTTTGTGTCTGATGCTATCGTGGAGAGTAGGATTACTTTAAGCAATAAAGGGATTGGATTTTTATTTCCACTTTATCTTTATCAACCAAAAGACAAACCTAAAAAGCGCTCATTCAGCACTATGATGCTGCTTTTTGACCCTGCAGCAGAATACGTGCTAAGAAAGCCGAATCTGTCTGAGGAATTAATGGCGAAACTAACAAAAGAGTATAAAAAAACTCCTTCTCCTGAGGAAATTTTCTATTACATTTATGCAGTGCTTTATTCAAATATCTACCGAACAAAATACGCTGATTTTTTAAAGATTGATTTCCCGAGAGTTCCTTTCACAAGTGATTATAAGCTCTTCAAAAAGATAGGAAATTACGGAGAAAGACTTGTTGATTTGCATCTTCTGAAATCACCTGAGCTTGGCACGCCGATTGTCAAATTTCAGGGCAAAGGCGATGACAAGGTTGAAAAAGTAAGATATGAAAATCCACCCATCCACCCTTTAGCAAAGGGGTACAAGGGGGGATTTGGCCGCCTGTACATTAATCAAGCCCAGTTTTTTGAAGGAATATCACCGGAAGTTTGGGAATATCAAATAGGCGGCTATCAGGTCTGCGACAAATGGCTGAAAGACAGAAAAGGAAGACCTTTATCTGTTACAGATATTACACACTACTGCAAAGTCGTCACGGCATTGAAAAAAACAATTGAAGTTCAACAAAAGATAGATAACTTATATCCGAATATTGAAAGAGAACTTCTGCAATGACACAAGCGCATAAAAAATCGTTCACAATTTTCATTATCATTTTAATGTTATTTGCGCTATCCTCCTGCGCCCCGAAGGAGGCGGTTAAGCCTGCGCCAAAGCCTGCAAGGGTTGCGCTGGTGCTGGGCGCCGGGGCTTCAAGGGGGTTTGCGCATATAGGCGTTTTAAAAATTCTTGAGACAAATAAAATCCCGCTGCATATGATAATCGGCACCAGCGCGGGAAGTTTTGTCGGAAGCCTTTATGCCTATAGCGGTGATGCCTTTCAGCTTCAGAAGCTCTCATTTGCAATAGAAAAGGGAGACATCGCTGATTTGACCCTGCCTGACAACGGCTTTATTAAAGGCGAGAAACTTGAAGAGTTCATAAATAAATCCCTGAAAAATACCCCGATAGAAAAACTTAAAATCCCGTTTTATGCGGTTGCAGCCGACATACAAAGCGGTAAAGAGGTAGTCTTTGCAAGCGGAAACACAGGAATGGCAGTCAGGGCAAGCTGTTCAATACCCGGCGTATTCAGACCTGTCAGGATTGCAGACAGGATGTATGTTGACGGCGGAGTTGTCAGCCCGGTTGCAGTGGATGCGGCAAGGAGGCTCGGCGCCGATATAGTTATTGCCGTGGACATCTCTTCAAATGTTGATGCGGTACAGCCTGAAGGCACGATAGATACCTTGCTGCAATCAATAAATATCATGTATTCAAAACTCTCGGCTGTTCAGCTTTTAAAAGCTGATGTAGTCATAAAACCCGCCGTGGGAAATATCGCATCAAGCGATTTTTCAAAAAGGCACGAGGCGGTTCTTGAGGGCGAAAAGGCGGCGATTGAAGCGCTGCCCATGATTAATAATATCTTATCTGAACTCAGGAAGGAAGGGCGTCTGGAATAACTACTCTATAGAGCAGACATGTTATAACGGCATCTATGCCCTCAAAACTTTAAGAATACAACAATGATTATTATCTGTCATGCTGCAAAAAGTTTTAAGTATTTGCCCTGAACTATTTATAAAAAGGCAGCATGACTTTAAGGTGTTGCCTTAAAGTTTTTCAAACATATATGCCGTTATAATTTTATCCCTCAATTTTCATCCCTCAACCTTCATCCTTTCAATTGCTCAGGCGGACACCTGAAGCCTCCGGATTATCCTCTCCCTGTCTGCGAGAATGCCACGCGTGCTGATTAAAAGATATGACTTATTGCCCTCAACTGAGCACTGCACCCTGTACCATGCGCCGAGACTCCTGACAAAAAGTCCGATAAAGACAAAGAGGCAGGCAAGCCCCACAAGCCACACACCCGGGTCATTCCTGTAACTTAAAGCAGATGTTTCCTTGTAATCCTTCATTTTAAAATTAACGTTTTTTCCCTTTAGATTCTTGCCGAGAATCAGCGTCCCGAGGTCATCTTTCTGTGACTGATTTTTCTCCGGCATATAATAAACAGAAGCCTGCGGAATTATATTTTCCTTTGTGCCGTCTTTTTTGTAAAGAGTGCCGAGTTTAAGCGTGCCCAGCACAAAGTTCCCTTTAACCCCCTTCACCTCAAAAGGCACCCGGGCCTCAACATCAAGAGGCTTGCCGTTGACTGAAAGCTTCACCTTCTGCTCATATCCCATCTGATAAAGGGTAAGCCCTCCGGTCCTGAACGGCTTGTTTACCCACAACTTCGCATCAAGAATTTGGCCGTCAGGCTTTTTGACGTCAAGATGCGTAAGCCACAATTTCGGCATATAGGAAAAATCCTTTTTTGCAGGCTCAATTTTTTTGACCCCCACACCTACCTTAAATCGCTCAGCCGCGCCCTTTGGGTAATCAAATTTCAAACCCTGATAATACTCGGTTTTAAATTCTTTTAATGTAAGGACATATTCATCGGATTTCTTTTCTCCTGGGATTTTCATGCCTGCTTTTTCTAAATATTTATTCCACTTTGTCTCTTTGCTGTAAAGGGAAATTGTCTCGGGTTTGCCCTGAGAAAGGATGATGTCTTTTTCAAATGCAAACAGCGCCGTAAGGAAAAATCCTAAAATTGCAAGTATTATGCCGACATGATAAAACCATGAAAGCCACCAGTATTGAAGCCCCTTTTCAAAAATCTTTACCGGCCCCCCCTCACCCTCTGCCTTAAGTTTAAATCCTGCCTTTTTTAATTGCTCATCAATATCAGCGCTTTCAATAACCACCACTTTTGGGTTTGCTTTTAATTCTGAAAAATCAATGGGTTTTCTCTTTATCCTTAAGAAGATTCTTAACCTGTCATAAAGACACACTGCAAGATTTATTAGGAGCATTCCGGCGACAAAAATAAACAACGGCGAGACAAATACATCAAGGAAATCCATGGCACTTACAACGCTTACATATTTTCCGCCTGCCTTGATATAATCCTCAATATCCCGCCCCTGCGGAAAGATAGTGCCGATAATGAATACCAGGCACATCACGGCAAGGATATAAACAGATGTCTTAAGGGATGAAAACAGTCTATACAGCATAGGTGTGCATGCTCGGAATGTTTAAAAGTTTTGCAAGCCAGTTAACGCCTAAGAAGGTCATTATCATACAGACAAATCCTATGATATTTAATATTGAAGCAGGCCTGCCCCTCCACCTGCCGACTGCCTTTGTATGAAGATAAAGGGCATACACGGTCCATGTGATAAGCGACCATGTCTCTTTAGGGTCCCATGACCAGTACCTGCCCCACGCATCATTTGCCCATGCAGCCCCTGAGAAGACGGCGAATGTCAAAAGCGGAAAACCAAAAAGCACAAGCCTGTGCGTCCATCTGTGAAACTCCTCATCAAACACGCCGAACACCGGCGGATTATCCGGTGAAGTCTTAAATTTAAGATAGCAAACCTCAACAGCGAAGCTTACAACGAACACTGCGTAAGACAAAAAGGCAATTATAACGTGCGCTTCATACCACGGGCTTTGAAGCGCAGGCGGCACCGGCGCTATTTCAGGACTGCGGCTTAAAAGACTGTACAGGCATGCCGCCATTGAAAGCCCTGCAACAATAAATCCCGGCAGGTGTACATTATGCCACTTGTTCTGTACATATAAATAAGTTACGCTTGCAGACCATGCAAACCATGAGAGTGTTTCATAAAGCGTCTGAAATGGCGGCCTCATACCTTCTATGGTCCTGAAGATTATGAGCAGTGTATGGATTACCACGGTAATCCACAGGCCCTTTGTCAAAGCCCTGCCTATGCCCTGTTTTGAAGACGCGAGATATGCAATGCCGGTTATAAAACAAATTCCGTAGCACAGGGTCACAAACCAGAAAAGCCTTAGCTCAATGCCAAGTAAAAATGCCTCTCTTAAGAGAATATCTTCAGGGGTCATTTAAAAAATTTTACCGAAGCCTTCTTTTGATTGGCAACTACAACAAGCGCAAACTTTTCAGGGTCCAGATATTTTTTAGCAACCCGGAGCACATCTTCTTTTGTAACATTATTT
Organism: Nitrospirota bacterium; assembly: GCA_016212185.1. NCBI lineage: Bacteria > Pseudomonadati > Nitrospirota > Nitrospirota bacterium. The sequence goes on along the minus strand of JACRGX010000064.1, from coordinate 9,232 downwards.
ATGTACGCCGGATATTTGCTTACATAATCCATCCCGAGCCCGTAAAATTCCACGGCAATAAGGAAATTCGCAATTCTCCTGCCGGTCTCTATCTTCATCGGAAAACTGCCTTTAAGAAATGATTTTGCGTCTGCAATCTCCGCATCAGACGCCCCGCTGTCCCTCATAAGTTTTATTTCTTTCAAGACCTCGTCAATCGCAGTATCGGCTGATTCATTTTTAGTCTGAAGCCCTACCTGAAAAGAGCCGGTCTCCTTATCGGCGTCAAAAAAACTGTGTATGTCATATACAAGCCCCTTTTCCTCGCGCACATTCTGCATCAGCCTTGATGTAAACCCGCCTCCGCCGAGTATGTAATTCATCACCAATACCGAATAATAATCAGGATGGTCCCTGCTTATCCCTAAGTGCCCTAAAATAATATTTGCCTGAGTAATATCCTTATCTACGGTTATAATTTTTGTCTCCTTGAGCGGACCGGGTTTTGCAGACATTGTGATTTTAATCTCTTTTTTATTCCACCCTGAAAAATACTTTTTAAGCAGCGTCTTTGCTTCCTCCATTGTTATATCGCCGACTATGGATATCATTGCATTGTTAGGCGCATAATAGGCTGAGTAGAAATCTATAAGGTCCTGCTGTGTTATCCTGTCAAGGGTTTCCGCGCTGCCCTCAATCAGCCTTCCGTAGGGGTATGAACCGAATACCGCATTTTTAAATTCCCTTTCCGCTACAAAATTGGGATCTTCCTCACGCGACTTCAGACCGCCTTTAATGCGCGTCCTCTTTTTATTAAGTTCATCGGGCAGGAAAGACGGGTTAATGATTATGTCTGAAAGCATGTCAAATCCAAGGTCTAAATCTTTTTTCAAAACAGAGAGCGTTGCGGTAACAAAGTCATCGCCGCCTGAGGTGTCAAGGGATGCGCCTACAAATTCCATCGTCTCGCTTATCTCCCCGGCAGTCCTTTTCTTTGTCCCCTCGGTAAGAAGCTCTGCAGTAAGGTTTGCAAGCCCTGCCTTTTCCGCAGGCTCAGCCATACTTCCTGCCTTAATGCCCAAAGCAACATTGACCACAGGCACATTATGCCTCTCAACCACCATCAAAGTAAGTCCGTTGGAAAGCGCCTCCCTCTTAATCTCAATGCCGGCATGAGCGGAAGAAGCAGTGAACAGTAAACAGTAACCAGTGAACAGGATAAAAAACAGTGAACAGTGAACAGTGAACAGTGAACAGGATTTCTTATGTCTCATTTCTCGCTCCTCGCTTTGAGCGGTATCAGAATTCCTACCGTCCTTTTGTCCTCAATAAAGTATTTCCCGGCAATGCGCTGAACATCTTCGGGCGTAACCTTTCTTATTCCGTCCAGATATTTCTCTTTAAGCCTCCAGTCGCCGAGCATCTCAAACTGCCCCACAACTTCAGCCTGAAAAAAAGTTGAATCCTGCGCCATTATAAACTCCGCCTCAATCTGATTCTTAGCCTTCTGAACCTCTCTGCCGGTCGGAGGCTCTTTTTTTATCTTCTCAATTTCTTCGTATAATGCACTTTCTATATCCTCTATTTTCTTGCCTGGCAGAGGAGTCCCGTAAAAATAAAATAAAGACGGATATTTATTGATACTGCTGTATCCTGCGCCTGCCGAAAGCGCAATTTGTTTATCCTTAATAATGCTTTTATAAATCCTTGCGCTCTTACCGCCTGAAAAGATTCCGCCAAGCACCTCAAGCGCAGAACTGTCGCTATCTGAAATATTAGGCGTCTTATATCCTGCAAAGACATACGGCAGTTCAGCCTCCTTCTTTACAAAAACCCTTCTCTCGCCCAATTGCTCGGGTTCATCTATTTTAGGGGTCTTGACAGTGTCAGCCCCTCTGGGGATTGCGCCGAATTCCTTTTTAATCTTAACCATCAAAAGTTCGGCATTTACATCTCCGGCAATTATCAAAACGGCATTATTCGGGACATAATGCGTTTTATAGTACTCCCACAGGTCCTCCCTCGTCATGTTTTTCAGGTCCTGCATCCATCCTATAACAGGCCATCTGTAAGGATAATTTTTAAAGGCAGTTGACATGGCTTCCTCATAAACCAGATTCTGCGGGTCATCTTCATACCGCATCCTCCGCTCCTCCATTACAACATCCCTCTCAAGCAGGGTTTCCTTCGGGTCCATTATTAAATTCTGCATTCTGTCAGCCTCAAGCTCTATTGAAATATTAAGCATCTCAGGCGCTATCTTCTGATAATAAAACACATAGTCATAAGTGGTGCCTGCATTATCCACGCCCCCTGCCCTCTGAATAATCTTTGAAAAATTCTTCGGGCCGTATTTAGGCGTGCCTTTGAACATCATGTGCTCAAGCAGGTGGCTCAGTCCTGTCTTGCCGAACTGCTCATTGATTGAGCCCGCATGGTACCATATCTGGAATACGGCAAGCGGGGCGCTCCTGTCCTGAACAATTATGACCTTAAGCCCATTTGAAAGTATTTCCTCGCGGATTGATGAATTTGAAGCCGAGGTTTTGGGGTCAGGAGCAACGGGTGCTGCCTGCGCCATGCCGGACAAAGTGATTAATACTGACAATAAAAAAAGCGCGGTTATTTTTTTCATAAGCTTAATAGTAACAAAGAAAAGAAACTCCGGTCAATCAGGGCATGCCAAAGTTACTTAATCTCAAGCATCCTGTCGAGCGACCTTTTCGCCGGGATGCGGATGTCTTCCGGGACTTTTACTTCGTTCGTCATTGTTTCAAGGACTCTTAAAACGCTCTGGAGCGTTGTCTTTTTCATATTGGGGCATATCATATCTTTTCTCAAAGGATAAAACATCTTTCCGGGATTTTCTTTTTTCAGCCTGTACAAAAGCCCGGTCTCGGTCCCTATGATGAATTCTTTTGCCGGAGAAGAAGTTGCAAATCTGAGCATGCCTGAGGTGCTTGTCACGTGGTCAGCCGCTTCAAGAATCTCTATTCTGCATTCAGGATGCGCGACTACAAGCGCATCCGGATGCTCCTGCCTTGCCTTGTTAACATCCTCAGGAGTTACCCTGTCATGCACATGACAGAAGCCGTCCCATGTAATGACCTCTTTCTTTGTGTTTTTGGCAATCCATCCCGCAAGGTTTCTGTCAGGAATGCAAATCACCTTGTCAGAATCAAGGGACTCCACAACTTTGATGCCGTTTGCCGAGGTGCAGCATATATCGCTCTCTGCCTTTATATCTGCAGTGGTGTTGACATAAGCAACCACAGGGACGCCCGGATAACGTTTCTTAATATCCCTTAGGGTAAAATCAACCGGAAACATATATTCTCCAGTGAATTTATAACCCGGGAAAAAAGTCATCAGATTCCTCGGGCCGCTGACTGTTATCATGTCAGCCATCGGACAGCAGGCGCCTGTCTCAGGCAGGAGGACTTGTTTATCAGGCGAAAGTATTGATGCGCTTTCCGCCATGAAATTCACCCCGCAGAAAACTATGACATCACATTTCACCCCTGCCGCGGTGCGGGAAAGCTCAAGCGAATCGCCTGTGAAATCAGCAAGGTCCTGCACTTCCTCGCGCTGATAATTATGGGCAAGAATTATTGCGTTTCTTTGTTCCTTGAGTTTCAGGATTTTTTCCCTGAGGATATTCAGGTCAGACATCTAATTATTTTACACCAGTCAAAAGATTTTTTGAATGTTCAGAACCTTGAGAAGTTGGGGTAAGCAAAAGGCGTGTTTGTATAAAGCACTGTTCCGTCTTCATAAATTACCTTATAAACAATTTGGGGCTTGCCGGCTACAGTTGGTGAAGAAGGGACAGAGTTTTTCCCGTTATACAAAGAAAGGACTTTGTTTACATACTGCCTTGTTTCCTGTATGGGCGGGACATAACCAAATTTTTTCACCGTGTCAGGGCCGGCATTGTAAGCCGCAAGCGCAAGGGTAAGGTTCCCGCCGAATTTATCCAAAAGATATTTAATGTATCTTGTCCCTCCATCAATATTTTCCTCAGGGTCCAGCGGATTTCTCACATCCATGTCTTCGGCAGTATAGGGCATTAACTGCATCAGCCCCATAGCGCCCTTTCTTGATATGGCGGTAGAATCAAAATTTGACTCAACTTTTATTACCGCATTGACAAGGGACGGCTCTACATTATATTTCTGCGACTTGTCCGCAATTATCCGGTGATAGTCGGCCGGGGTTGCAGCAGCCCTGTTAGACTGCTTTTTCCTGCCGGTTGAAATGACCTTTTTATAATTCACATCTGATGCCGGCGCTGTATTTGTAAAATGGGTAATCCCCTCTTCATCAACATACTTATATATGTCGGCATACGCGGAAATTCCACCAGCCATGCATATAGCAAGCACCATTATAAAAATCGCCTTAGTCATCATTTAAAATATAGCATTTAGCAGGTGTTCTGTCAATGAAACCGGCACATACCCATAAAAAATTCCTTTAAAAATCAACCGCCTCTCTCTATATCTATCCCTCGTTTTCTCTGTGCCTCTGTGCCTCTGTGGTTTTATTATAATGCATCAAAAAATGTATAATTATTCATGATTGTTACGGGCCTCGGGCAATGTTCATGGGACTATCTTGCAGTGGTTGATTCCTTCCCGCAGGTTGACACCAAGAAAGAGGTGCATCAATGGGATGAGCAGGGCGGAGGTCCTGTTGCAACCGCCCTTGTCACATTGTCGCGCCTCGGAATTAAGTGCAGGTTCCACGGGGTCACAGGGGACGACCGTGAAGGTGAAGAAATACGACAGTCCCTGATTGATGAAAACATTGATGCAAGAGGCATAATGAAAAGGGCTAATGCCTCTTCACAGATTGCCTTCATCGTCATTGAAAAAAATACAGGCAAAAGGACCATCTTCTGGAAGAGGCCTGCAGGCGCAGAACTTAAAATAAAAGAATTAGAGAGTAATTTTTTAAAAAATAGCCGGTTCCTTCTCATTGACGGGCTGATGAAAGATATTTCTTTATACGCGGCGAAAAAGGCGCAGAGGCTGAAAATTCCTGTCATGCTTGATGCAGGCAAAATGCGCAACGGCATGCTTGAAATTGCGAAGAATTGCGACTATGTGGCTGCCTCAGAGGAATTTGCAAAAGAGCTCGGATGGAAAAATAATCCTGATGCTTTCTTAAAAAAAATTAAACATTTAAAATTTAAAATATTTACCGCCACACTCGGAGAAAAAGGCAGTTATACATTTTCTCAGGACCAATATTTTTATACCCCCGCTTTTAAGGTTAAGGCTGTTGATACAACAGGCACAGGCGACGTCTTTCACGGAGGCTATGTGTTCGGGATTTTAAAGGGATGGGAAATAAGAGATACCGTCAGGTTTGCCTCTGCAATCGCGGCAATGAAATGCAGAAAAATAGGAGGCCGAGCCGGAATACCAAAACTAAATGAAGTTTTGAAGTTTATGGGGAAAAAGTAAGGAGTACTCATTCCCCGTTGCGTGTCTGCTCCACCTTGTTTATAAGTATATCTCTGTTTTAAAAAAATGCTTAAATTTGTATGCTTGACTTTTTTTATACACTATGATACAGTTTGTATTAATTATGAAGGCACAACTCAGTCAAAAACAAGCAGACGCAGTCCGCTATATCAGAAACTGGCTTATGCACAAGGGCAAAACCCCATCGGTGCGTGAGTTGATGACAGCACTTGGATATAAATCCCCTCGTTCGGCTGCTTTAATTATTGAGGAATTAATCCAGAAAGGTATTTTGAGAAAGCGTTCAAGTGGAGATTTTCAATTAATCAAAGATATTGATGCAGATTCAGTTCATGCCCGCACAGTTGATATTCCTTTAGTCGGTATGGTAACTTGCGGCGTGCCTATTCTGGCTCAGGAAAATATTGAGGGATATATCCCTGTATCTGTTTCCCTTGCAAAGCCCGGATTTAAATACTTCATGCTTAGGGCTAAGGGCGATTCTATGAACAAAGCTAAAATCAATGATGGAGATTTAATACTTGTCCGCCAGCAAGCAGTAGCACGAAATGGCGATATAGTTGTAGCGCTGATTGATGATGAAGCAACTGTGAAAGAGTTTCAGCATAGTAAAAATTGTGTTGTTTTAATGCCGAGGTCGAGTAATAAAAATCATAAGCCGATTATCTTGACTGAAAATTTTCAGGTTCAAGGAGTGGCTGTAACAACAATTCCAAATTTGGAGGTTTGAAAATGGCTAAGAATGCACCACGAAGATTTGCGCATAAAAACTTAAGCTTGAATTATGGTATTCTTTATGGTATTCTAATTTATAGAATATGGTATTTCAAGGAGGTATAAATGTCGGTTGCAAAACTTGGAATAAGCTTTCCTGTAGAACTTGTTGAAGAGATAGATAAGATTTCAAAGGGATTAAAAAAGAACAGAAGCGAATTTGTCAGAGAGGCTATTACAAAAATGATTAGTGATTACAAGAAGCAGCAGGCTATTGGAAAAGCAGAAAGAATTTATAAGGAAATCGCAGATGACGATAAGCGCCTTTCAGAAGACTTTTTGAGTATCTGTGCAGAGCCTGTTGCAACATATAAAGCCGGCAGAAAGGCAAAGAGGAAATGAAACAGCCTAAGCGTGGTGAAATATATTTTCTTGACTTTAGCCCTTCAAAGGGCAGGGAAATGAAAGGACCTCATCCGGCGCTTGTTATTCAAAACGACATAGGTAATAAAGTCGGGAGTTTGACAATTGTTGCTGCCATAACAAGCAATCTCAGAGTTGCTGAATTGCCGGTAGGCGTATTAATAAAACCAAAAGAAAGCGGACTGCCCCATGAATCTGTTGTACATCTTGGGCAGATATATACCATTGATAAAGAGAGACTCGAGAATTTTGTTGGAGCACTTCCCGAACACAAGATAAATGAAGTTGACAAGGCTATGGCAATAAGCCTGGGATTGAGAGAGTTTTGGGAATAGAGGGCAAAGGATTAATTGTATGAAAGAATTAACAGAAGAACAGATTAAAAGGCAGGACAGCGTTGACAACGCCATCTATCAGCTCATTCAGGAACTCAATCCAACAGCGGATGAAATCAGATGGGATATTGAAATGCTTGGCGAAGTCAGAGATGTCATTGAAGATTGGATAGTTGAGAGATTGAAGATTACGGATGAGCAAAATTTTTATCCTTATCTTGGAGAGAATTACTAAAGGGGAAAAACATGCTTAAAACAGATACGTTATTTTCCATAAAAGAAGCCAGCGTATGGGCGACACAGTATTTAAGCAAAACTGTAACAACCGCTAATATTTTATACCTTATTCAATATGGCCGTGTCAAAAAAATTGGTGACAATGGCATGTCGCAGGTTTCAAAGCAAGAATTAATGACTTACTATAAAACTTATAATGGTAAGCGCGAAGTTTTGTGGAAAAACCAACTCGGAGACGATTTAAACTGGGCCCTTTCGTTTGACCAATATAAAGAAGCAGAAACAACCAAACACGTTCACAGGCTCCATCCGTACAAAGGGAAATTCATTCCTCAGCTGGTGGAATACTTCCTTGACGGCCACACTGACAAGTTCAAGAAGCAAGTTTGCTTTAAAAAAGGCGCTATTGTTCTTGACCCTTTTGCAGGCAGCGGAACAACAATGGTGCAAGCTTGCGAACTTGGGATACATGCTATCGGCATTGATGTTTCTGTTTTCAATGCTTTTATAGGGAATTGTAAGGTTACGAAATACAACTTAGATGACGCTCAAATGGAAATCAACCGAATAACAAAAGCCCTCAAGGAATTTTTATTAAGTTCTCACACGCTTGAGTTTGAGGGAAAACTTTTGCAAGCGCTTTATGTATTCAACAATAAATATTTCCCTGTTCCTGAATACAAATATAAAGTCAACCGTAATCAGATAAACGAGGAGAAATACGGCGCAGAAAAGGGAAAAGAGTTCTTACCCATATTCAACAAACTTGTTAAGCAATACAACATCAAATTAAGGCAGGACCAAGCTGACTCCTTCCTTGACAAATGGTATTCGCAACATATTAGAGACGAAATTCGGTTTGTGTTTGATGAAATCAAGAAGATAAAAAATGCTGACACTAAGAGAATCATCAGTATTATCTTGAGCAGAACTATTCGCTCCTGTAGAGCCACAACACACGCTGACTTAGCAACGTTGATTGAGCCAATTACAGCAACGTATTATTGCGCGAAACATGGCAAGGTTTGTAAACCACTTTTCTCAATTCTCAAATGGTGGGAGACGTACACGAAAGACACTATTAACCGGCTTTCACAATTTGATAGATTGAGAACTCAAACTTATCAATTTTGCCTAACTGGGGACAGTAGAACTATTGATATCTTTGGAGAACTTGAAAAGAAAAATCCTGCCTTTTTAGAATTAGCACGAAAGCAAAAAATCAAAGGAATATTTTCGAGTCCTCCCTATGTTGGGCTAATTGATTACCACGAACAACATGCCTATGCTTATGACCTTTTTGGTTTTAAACGCAAAGATGATTTAGAAATCGGCCCGCTCCATAAAGGACAAAGCAGAGAGGCGAAACAGAACTATATCCAGGGAATAACTGACGTGCTAAATAACTGTAAAAAGTTTTTGGTTGCTGATTATGACATTTTCCTTGTAGCCAATGACAAATATAATATGTATCCTACCATTGCAGAAAATGCGGGCATGAAAATAGTAAAAAAATTTAAACGACCTGTGCTAAACCGCACAGAGAAAGATAAAGGAGCTTATTCGGAAATAATATTTCATTTTAAAGCAAAATAAAAATATGGATGAAAATAAAATTCTTTATGCTATATCAGTTGAAGATGTGATGAATGTTTCAGAAGAAGTGAATATTCCATTTGATGAAAAAGATTTGCCGTTTATTGAAGACAAAATCGGAGATTTTATGGGAAGTAAATGGAGTGAAGCAATAGAATATGCCTTACAAAAATTAAAAGGGGAAAAATAATTTTTATGGCTTTAACGAAAAAATACAAAAACCATATTACAGAAACAATAAAAAATTGTTTGCGGAGCAAGTTCCAGAATTACAAGCCAGAAACAGATAATATGCCGTTTCATTATCGTTTGCTCGGAAAAGATAGAATGGCTTTATTTTCTTTTTTGCAATCATTAAATACAACTTTCGGAACCTCAATCTATGAGCCGGTTGCAAAAGAACTTGCAAAAACTACTTTTAAAGAAATTCACACTCAATACAAACTTGGCAATATT